>USLT01000024.1 GCA_900555585.1 uncultured Collinsella sp. | reverse complement strand
GTGCATCTCACAGGGGGCGTAGCCGATGATCAGGGACGGGCCGGGATAGGCCTCGGCCTCCTGAATGGCCTTCAGGGTCTGGGCGGGGTTGGCACCCATGGCCACCTGAGCCACGTAGATATAGCCGTAACTCATGGCGATCTCCGCCAGGGACTTTTTCTTGATCTCCTTGCCGGCCGCGGCGAACTGCGCCACCTGGCCGATGTTGGACGCCTTGGAGGCCTGGCCGCCGGTATTGGAGTACACCTCGGTATCAAAGACGAAGACATTCACATCGTTGCCGGAGGCCAGGACGTGGTCCAGACCGCCGAAGCCGATGTCGTAGGCCCAGCCGTCGCCGCCGAAGATCCACATGGACTTCTTGGACAGGAACTCCTTGTCCGCCAGAATCTCAGCAGCCAGCTTGCAGGCGTCGCACTGGCACAGCGTCTCGCCCTTTGCCTTCAGCTCCTCGCCGAAGGCATGGATCTCCGCCTTGGGATTGGCCAGCAGCTCGTCCACAGTGCAGATGCTGCTCTCCAGGGCGGCGATGTATGCCTTGGTGGCCTCGCCGTTGGCGGCGCTGTCCTCCATGGTGTCCAGCCACTTCTGGCCGGCCTCCTTCAGAGCGGGCACTGCCCAATCCTTGGCAATCAGCTCCCGGGTCAGATCCGCCAGACGGCTGCGGGTGGCCTGCTGGCCCAGATACATGCCCAGGCCGTGCTCAGCGTTATCCTCGAACAGGGAGTTGGCCCAAGCGGGACCATGGCCTTCCTTGTTGGTGCAGTAGGGAGAGGTGGCAGCCGGACCGCCCCAGATGGAGGAGCAGCCGGTGGCGTTGGAGATGTACATCCGGTCACCGAACAGCTGGGTAATCAGGCGGGCATAGCTGGTCTCGGCGCAGCCGGCGCAGGAGCCGGAGAACTCCAGCATGGGCTGACGGAACTGGCTGCCCTTGACGGTGTTGTCCTGCATGTCCTTCTTCTCGGACACCTGGGAGACGCAGTAGTTGAAGACCTCCTGCTGGGCGGCCTCCTGCTCCTGGTCCACCATGGTCAGGGCGTCCACCGGGCACTGGCCCACGCACACGGCGCAGCCCATGCAGTCCAGCGGGCTGATGGCCATGGTGTACTTGTACACGCCCTTGCCCTTGCCGGCCTTCACGTCCACGATCTTGGCGGCGGCGGGGGCATTCTTGGCCTCCTCCTCCGTCAGAGCGAAGGGACGGATGGTGGCGTGGGGGCAGACATAGGCGCAGTTGTTACACTGGATGCACTTGGTGGAATCCCAGGTGGGAACGGACACGGCCACGCCGCGCTTCTCATAGGCGGCGGCGCCCAGCTCGAACTGGCCGTCCACATGCTTGACGAAGGCGGACACGGGCAGGCTGTCGCCGTCCATGCGGCCCACGGGGTCCAGAATCGTGCTGACCTGCTCCACCAGAGCGGCGGGGCCCTCGTGCTTGACGGGCTCGGCCTCGTCCACAGCGTTGGCCCAGTCGGCGGGCACATCGAACTTCTTGTAGGCGGTGGCGCCGGCGTCGATGGCCTTGTGGTAGTCGTCGTCGGAGACGCCGGAGCCGCCGTGCATGACCAGCGGGGTCAGCGTGCGCTCGCGAATCTGATCGAGCACGTCGTAGGAGAGCTTGGGCTCGCCCTTGTACAGACCGTGGACGGTACCGAAGGAGACGGCGAGGATATCGCAGCCGGTCGCCTCGATGAACTCGCGGGCCTGGTCGGGATCGGTGTAGATGGCGCCGGCCTCCTCGGCGGTACCGCCCTCGACCTTGGCGCCGGCCTCACGGGAGCCCATGGAGCCGAGCTCGCACTCCAGGCCGCAGTCGAAATCGTGGCACATCTGGGCGGCGCGGTAGCCGAGCTCGACGTTGCGCTCGTAAGGAAGCGCGGAACCGTCGAACATGGCGCCGTTGAAGCCCATCTCCAGAGCGCGGCGCATGTAGGAGAGGTCCTCGCAGTGGTCCAGGTGGACGCAGACGGGGACGGAGGCGCGCTCGGCGAGCGCGACCAGCACGGGGCCGATGGCGTCGAGCGGCGTGATCTCCTCGTGGCCCTGGGCATGGTCGATGATCACGGGATAGCCGAGCTTCTCGGCCATATCGATCGCGGCGCGAGCGGACTCGAGGCTCGGCGAGTTGAAGGCGCCGATGGCCATGTTGTTCTGCTCGGCGATGGCGCAGATATCACGAAGGTTCACAAGCATGGGCTGTTCCTTTCCCTACGCGCGGCTCGTCACATACTGCCGCGACCATAACTTGTATAGAAATTCTAGCACAAGTTTTGCGGAGCGGCACGAGAGATATGAACGGCGTCGCCGACGGATGATGCCCCGCCGGCGGCGCGCGCCTACAGGTCGCGGCCCTCGTACAACCTTACCGACACGCATGCGCTCAAGGCGTACGCGGCCAGCGCGACGGCGAGGGCGCCGAGTCCCACCGGGCCGAAGCCGCCCGTCGCGCGCGACGCCTCCATCGCGCTCTCGAGCATCTCCAGGGCCTCGCCCCCGATGAAGCCGATCGCGACGAACGGAGCCACGCTGAGCAGCAGCATGATGAACGGCAGCCATTGGGTCGCCTTCGTCTGACCGAGCTTGAAGTACGCGGGGAGCGTCACGCTGCTCATGGCCAGGGCGATGCAGGCGCACGACACCATCCCCGCGACGGCGGCCATCGAGACCTCCTCGTTCCAGGCGAGAAGGTCCGCGGCGAAGCCCGTTAGCGGAAGCAGCCGCCCCGCCAGCACGAATATGCCGACGAGCAGCGCCGCGAGCGCCGATGCCGTCAGCGCCGCGAGCAGGTTGAACGCGTAGCGCCCCAGCACCACGTCGCGGCGCGACACCGGGAGGACCAGCCGGTAGGCTCCCCAATCGTTCTGCTCGTCATAAGCCGAGCCGCTGACCGACGCGCTGAACATCATCATGACGAACGCTATCGAGGGGATCGCGGAGATCGTTCCCATCCCGATGGCGACGCAAGCCATGGTGAACGCCATGGTGAACGCCAGCTGCTTGAAGTAGCGGGCGAAGACGACCGCCTCCATCTTGATCATGCGCGCCATCAGCGCTCACCTCCCCTCGACTCCGATCCGCCCCGCGGGAGCACCTCGCCCTTGAGCATCAGCATCGTGTAGTCGTCGATGGTCATCCTGTCGCACGGGATCTGGGGGAACGCCGATGCGAACGCGAAGCGGTCCGGCACCAGCACGTCCACGCCGTACTCGTTGCGGAGCGCGCGGAGGCCGGAGCCCGCCAGCGCGCTCGATGCGAGCGCGTCCACGTCGGCCGCGCGGCAGCGGGCGATCCCCATGGCGTCGCATATCTCGTCCTTGGCGAGAGCGAAGACGACGCGCCCCTCGTCGATGCATACCACCTCGTCGGCGATGCGCTCGAGGTCGCTCGTGATGTGGCTGCTCATCAGAATCCCATGGCAGGGATTTCCCGCATCGTCCTCGACGGCGACGAACTCGCGGAGGAGGTCGAGAACCTCCTCGCGCGCCATGGGATCGAGCCCGGCGGTCGCCTCATCCAAGATCAGCACGCGAGGATCATGCGAGAGGGCGCAGGCCAGGCTCAGCTTCATGCCCATGCCGCGCGACAATCCCTTGACCTCCTTCGACCTATCGAGCCTGAACAAGTCGAGGTAGCGGTCGAACGCCGAGGCGTCCCATGCGGCATAGGCGGCCGCCATCAGCTTCTCGACTTCTCCGATCTTTAGGTGCGGGGGCATCGAGACGGTGTCGAACACCACGCCGATATCCTCCTTCACCGAGGAGGAGGCGCCCCTCAAGTCGCGAGCCGGGACGCCGAGCACGCGCGCCTCGCCGCCATCGATGCCGATGAGGCCGAGCAGGGCCTTGATCGTCGTCGACTTGCCCGCACCGTTCTGACCGATGAAGCCCACGACCTGACCGGGCTCCACGGTGAGCGAGACGGCGTTCAACGTGAACCCGTCGTAGCGCTTGGTTACGCCGTCCGCCTCGATGAGCGGGCGGGCGCCTATCGTTTTCTCCATCGCTAGTCGTCACTCTCCAAAAGGATCCTCAGCATCTCGACGACCTCGTCGTCCGCGAGCGAGAGCGTGCGCGCTCCCTCGATGGCGCGCTGCAGGTTCGCCTCGATATCGCGCAACCGCTCCTCGCGGAGCAGCTCGGCGTTTCCGCCTGCGACGAAGCTCCCCTTGCCCTGCACCGTCTCGATGAAGCCCTGCGCCTCCAGGTCCGCGTACGCGCGCTTGGTGGTGATGGCGCTCACGCGCAGGCTGTTGGCGAGCGCCCGGATGGAGGGGAGCTGCTCCGCGGGCGCCAGGGCGCCCGACATGATCTGCTCCCTCACCTGGCACGCTATCTGCTCGTATATGGGTTTCGAGCTCGAGTTCGAGATGATGATCTCCACGTAATTGATTCCTTTCCAAACATGGCCGGCAGGGCGTCCCCCGCCGGATCCCGCAGCGCGCCTCGACGTCGCAGGCGCGCCGCGATCGAGCATAAGTGTGTATACTCGATAGATACAGTATATACACACCTATACACAGTGCAAGACCTTTTCCTTGAAGAGGAATCAAAACGCCGAAGGGCGGCGAAAGCGCATGGCTTCCACCGCCCTTCGGGCCGTTATGCATGCGGGCGCGCGAGGATGGCGGCGCGACCGCGAGAGGAACCTAGCCCTCGATGGCGTCCTGGTCCTCGCCGCGGCTGCCGAGGGACGCCTTGAAGGCGCCGGCGAGCGCGCCGAGACCGAGCAGCGCCATGGAAACGAAGGACGCGGAGTCGCCGGTCTGAGGCAGGGCACCGGACGTGGGCTTCTTGCTGCCCGGCGCGGGCTTGGAGGCGCCGCCGTCAGGGGTGCCGCCGTTTCCTGAAGTGCCGGAACCACCGTTGTTGCCGCCGTCGCCGCCGTTGCCGCCGTTTCCACCGTTGCCGCCGCTGCCGTCGCCGCTGCCGGAACCGGGCTTCCAGTCGGGGTCGACCAAGCCGGTCGTCAAGCTGGAGGTGCGGTCGGAGAGCTCGTTGACGTCGTGCGTGAGCGAGTAGAGCGCTCCGTGGGCGAGGTCGGCGAGCGACGGAATGTTGGGGATCATGTCGCCCGGCTTCTCGCCGAGCAGTCCGAGGATCGCGGAGAGGTTGGTGATGGCGGCCAACGCGATGTCGATGGCGATGCTGCCCTTCTCCTTGACCAGCAGGTCCTTGAGGCTGATCTTGATCCCCTTCAGCAGCGCGTCGAGCTTATCCAGGACCGCCTTGTCGTTGACGGTGGCGCGCAGGAAGCTCGTGAGCGAGCCGTCGGCGACCGGAGCGCCCTCGGCGTCGTCGCCGGTGAGCTTGATCTGGTCGGTCGCGGCCTCGACCCACGCGGGGCAGGTCTCGTCGCCGTGCAGGTGGTCGCCGTAAGCGAACTTGATGAGGTCGAAGAGGCTGTTGGCCCCATCGGCGACCTTCTGGTTGACCAGGGTCTCGACAAGGGTGCGCAACAGGTCGAGCACCTGATCTTTACCGCCGGAAACCAGCAGGGAGTCGAGGCCCGCGTAGATGGGGGCGAGGAACTTGGCGAGCGACTCGGCGCTGATGTAGTAGGACCAGCCGGCGGCCGCGGCCATGGGCTCGCTCACGAGGGCGCTGCGGACGGCGGCCATGGTGGCGGCGTCGAAGGTGAGCGCCACGGGCTCCTCGCCGGGCTTCGGTTCCATCTTCTGGACCATCACGCGCCGGCTCTCGGGATTCGTCCAGATGCCGGCGGTACCGATGATGGGCAGGTCGATGACGACCGCTTCGTCGGCGGACTGCGGGAGGATGCCGGACACGGCGGCGAACAGCGAGGCGTCGAGCGCCTCGGCAGCGCCGTCGCCGATGCCGAGCCCGCCGGCAAGGCCCGCCAGCAGGGGCTTCACGCCTCCGCCGGCCGCGGCCTGATCGAGCATCGGAGCGACCAGGGCGTCGGCGATCATGGTCTTCACCACGTCCACGCTGAGCAGGCGCTCGTGGCCGTACTCCTCGATGTCGGGGATACGGGTCACGGAGCCGTTATCGAAGTCGGTGTAGTCGACATAGCCCAGAGGGTGGTTCTCGACCGCGAGCGTCGCGTCCACGTTAGCGGTGCCGGCCTCGCGCTTCCAGGAGAGCGTGGCGAAGCGGATATCGCTCGGATAGGTCACGGTCGCGCATGTCTCGATATCGAAGAGCGTGTTGCCCGCCTCGGTGGTCACGCTGGCGATGTCGTTGGCGTGCATGTGGCCGGTGAAGACCGCGGAGACGCCGGCGTCGGCATAGCGGCGCTGGACCTCCTCGTAGTTATCGACGAGGTACTCGCCCATGAGCGTGGGCTCCATGGAGAAGTGGGGCGCGACGCCGTGGTGCTGGGTCACCAGCACGATGTCACCGGCGGCGCGGGCCTGCTTGGCCTGGCCCTCGATCCACTTGAGGAGCTTCTCGCCGATCACGCCGGACGTGACGTGCTCGTCGACCTCGAGGCCGTTCTGATCGGTGGAGTACTTGCAGGAGTCGACGGCGATGAGCGTCACGCCCTTGGCGGGGCGCACCACGTAGGAGAGGCTGCCGCCCCTGGAGCCGCCCTCGTCGAACATGGCGATCGCGTCGCCGTAACCGCAGTCGCGGTAGAGGTCCTTGAACTTGATCGGGTCGACCAGATCGGTATGCTCGGCGTGGCCGCTGGAGAAATCGCGGCCGTTCAGGTCGTTGTTGATGTCGTGGTTGCCGTTGATGACGCAGAACTGAGTGGCCTTGCCGGCCGCCTCGAGCTGCTTCTTCGCGTCGGCGAAGAGGGCGTGGATGTCCTCGTGGCAGACGAGCTCGCCGTCCTTGGTGAGGTCGCCGGAAACGATGACGAGGTCGGGCTGGTAGGCGACGATGTCGGCCATCGCCTTCTTGATGATATCGCCGGACTCGCGGAACATCTTGCGGTCGGAGTGCTCGGCGATCGTGAAGTCGTCGCAGTCCGAGTACAGCCTCCTGGAGAAGAAGTGCGTATCGGAGAGGTGGGCGATCTTGATCTGCGCCGGGTAGTCCGCACCGGCGGGGGCGGCGGCGGCAGGCGCCGGGTCATAGGACAGCGCGGCAGCGGCGGCACCGGCGCCGACTACCGAGAAGCGAACGAAATTCCTACGGCTTACGTCTTTCTCCAGCATTCATGACTCCCATCGAGACGCATACGCAAAACAAAAATGGCCCCCTGCGGCGGCCGTTGAATCCAGTATGCGAGACACCTGTCAGGGAATCGCGCGCCCCTCCATCAGCAAAAGGCGATGTCTTTGTAAGGAATGTAAGCTACGGGTCTTGAATGTAAGCGCCGCCCCGGGCGATGCGTCCGGGGCGGCGCGGGCACCTACGATGCGAATCGGCTAGCGGCCCTGCGAGCGCATGTGCTCGTAGATGTCCACGAGCTTCTGCTGGACGTCGTAGGGAACCTGCTCGTAGCCAGCGGGCTCCATCGTGAAGTCACCGGTACCGCGCGTCAGCGAGCGCAGGCGCGTGGCGTAGTCGACGAGCTCGGCGTAGGGAACGGTCGCCATGATGACGGTGTCGCCGCGGTCATTGGTGTCCATGCCGGTCACGCGGCCGCGGGAGCCAGACACGTCGCCCATGACGGCGCCCGCATAGCTCTCGGGAATGGTGACGGTGATGTTCTCCATGGGCTCGAGCACCACGGGGTCGGCGTCCTCGCACGCCTTCTTGAGGCCGATGCGGGCGGCGGTGCGGAAGGCCATCTCGTTGGAATCGACCGGATGGTAGGAGCCGTCGTAGCAGGCGACGCGGATGCCCGTCAGCGGATAGCCGGCGATCACGCCCTCCTTCATGGTCTCCTGTACGCCCTTGTCGACGGCCGGGATCAGCGCGCGCGGGATGCGGCCGCCCACGACCTCGTCCACGAACTCGTACTCCGTGCCATCGAGCAGCGGCTCCACGCGCAGGAAGCAGTCGCCGAACTGCCCGGCGCCGCCGGTCTGCTTCTTGTGGCGCCCCTGCGCCGAGGCGACGCGGCGGATGGTCTCGCGGTACGGGATGCGCAGCGGGACGATATGCGCCTCGACCTTGGTACGCTCCTCCAGGCGGTTGAGCAGGACCGAGACCTGGGCCTCGCCGACGGCCGAGATGATGGTCTGGCCGGTCTCCTCGTCGCGGTCGATGCTCATCGTCGGATCCGCCTCGCACGCCTTATCGATGAAGGTGAAGAGCTTGTCCTCCTCGGACCGGTTCTCGGCCTCGATGGCGATGCGGTACTGGGAATTGGGGAACTTGAACGCCGCGGCCTCGACCTTGCCGGTGACGGACAGGGTGTCGCCGGTCTCGGCGGAGAGCTTGGGCACGACCACGATGTCGCCGGCGTAGGCGTGACCGACCTCGGTCATCTCACGGCCGCACATCACGTTGAGATGGGCCAGGCGCTCGCCCTTGCGGGTACGGGCGTTGACGAGCTCCATGCCCGGCTCGA
>USLT01000023.1 GCA_900555585.1 uncultured Collinsella sp. | reverse complement strand
ACGTCCTTTCAAACCGTCAAGGGGCGGGGCATGTCCGACGGGCATGCCCCGCGTAACAACCTATTTCTTTACCTTGGCGTCGATTTCGGCCTGAGCGGCCAAAATGTCCTTCGCGTTGAGATACACCGGGGTATCGACCATCTTGCCGAGGTAGGAAACGGCGGCCTTGCCCTTGGCGAGCCCCTCTTCCTCAAACACCTTCACAACGCCGTTGGCCCATTCCACGTCGGCGGGATCGGGAGCGTAGAGGCGGTTGGAGGGTTCCACCTGGCTGGGATGGATGATCATGCGGCCTTCATAGCCCATCTGCCATCACGTTGCGTTCGAAAGCCGGGATATCCTGATAGGCCACGAAGGGGGCGTCGATGGCGACGATGCCGGCGGCGCGGGCGGCGATGGCCATCTTGGCGCGGCCCCACATCTGTTCGACGGCTTCGGAGGTCAGCTTCACGCGCATGTCGCGGCAGTAGTCCACGGCGCCGAAGATGGCGTTCACATTGCGGGAACTGGCCATGCAGCATTCATAGGCGTTCATGATGCCCTTGGCGGTTTCGAGCAGCATGGAGATCTTCACGGTCCCGACCGGGATACCGCGGCGGCGTTCCAGTTCTTCGAGCTTCCAGTCAAGACGCTTGACGTCATCCGGATGGCCGGTCTTGGCGAGGGTCACGCCGTCAAGGCCTTCCCACACGACGGCTTCGAGGTCGTCGTTGGTCATTTCGGTTTCCCAGTTGTTGATGCGGACGTACACCTGAGCGCCGCCGGAACCGGCGTATTTAAGCTTTTCGGCAACGAGCTTGCGGGCCGCTTCCTTTTCGGACGGGGGCACGGAGTCTTCGAGGTCGAGGGTAATGATGTCGGCGGGGATGCTGGGAGCTTTTTCAACCATCTTGGGGTTATTGCCGGGAACATACATGATGGAACGCATAACGGCCATGGGAATTCTCCTTTGAGGAAAAAAGTTGGTTGAAAAGATACCAATCGGACCGAAGCTATTTCTTCAATTTCTCGTGCAGGATGACCGGGATGTCGGTAGGCGTCATGGCAACGTACCCCCCGGCTTTCGTGATCGCGTCCATTTTGCTCTTGGCAGAACCGCGACCGCGCTCCACGATATTGGATGCATGGGAGAAGCGCTGGCCTTCGGGGGCCCATGCGCCGGAAACGTACACCACGAAAGGCTTGGTGAACTTCCCGGAGGCGATGACCTCGGCGCACTCCTCTTCCTGCGAACCACCTATTTCGGCATAAACCGCCACGCCTTCGGTTTCGGGATCTTCCTCGAACAGCGGAAGCAGATCCGCCATCGAGGTGCCGAGAACCGGCTCCGTGCCGGTATGGATGACCGTGCTCACGCCGAAGCTCTCGACAAGCGCCGTGGGCGATGCGGACAATAGCAAGTCCGTCACCGCTGAGGATGATGTTACCGTTACCGATTATGTCCGTTACACCGGGCTTACCGCCGGGCAGACCTACACGCTCACGGGAACCCTTATGGACAAGTCCACCAAGAAGGCTTTCATGGATGCCGACGGCACCCCCGTCACCGCGGCCGACGTCGCCGAGTCCTTCAAGCGCTCCACCGAGGAGGGCAACATCTACATCCCGATGCTGGCCCCCATCGCCTCCGTCGAGCCCAAGGATGACGCCACCGTCACCGTCAAGACCACCGTCCCGAACTTCTCCCTGCTGAAGGAGCGCCTGGCGATCGTCCGCGTCGTCCCCGCCTCCTCCACCAAGGAGGACATGACCGCCAAGCCCGTCGGCTCCGGTCCCTGGATGTACGAGGCCATCTCCGACTCCGCCGTCGACATGGTTCCCAACCCCGAGTACAACGGCGAGCATCCCGCCAAGGACGACAAGCTCCACATCGACATCCTCGTCGACCCCACCGCCCGCGTCACCGCTCAGCAGGAGGGCTCCACGCTCGTCATGGAGATGGTCACCGCTGACGCCGTCGAGCAGCTCGAGTCCGCTGGCTGCAAGATCGACGTCGTCGATGGCTTCGGCACCCGCTTCATGCTCTTCAACACCCAGAAGGCTCCCTGGAACGACGTCAAAGCCCGCCAGGCCGTCATGTACGCTCTCGATTACGAGAAGATGATCGAGAACGCCTTCGCCGGCCTCGCCACCGCCCCCACCTGCTACCTGCCCGCTTCCTACACCAACTATCATGAGGCCTCCACGGTCTACAAGCATGATGTCGAGACCGCGAAGAAGCTCCTCTCCGAGGCTGGCGTCACCGGCGGCAAGATCAAGCTCCTCACCACTGACAACGAGCAGGTCAAGAGCATGTCCGTCCAGGTCCAGCAGGACCTCAAGGAGCTCGGCTTCGACGCCGAGATCGTGACCCGCACCTCCGCCGACACCTATGCCGACATCGACGGCGGCGGCGACTTCGACCTGCTCCTCGCCCCTGGCGATCCTTCCTGCTTCGGCGCCGACCCCGACCTCCTCATGAACTGGTGGTACGGCGACAACGCCTGGATGAAGGTTCGCGCCCGCTGGAGCGAGTCCGCTGAGTGGAAGGAGCTCACCGAGCTCATGGGCTCCGCTCTCGGCCAGACCGGCGACGAGCAGCAGGAGACCTGGAACAAGTGCTTCGACATGATCGCCGAGCAGGCAGTTCTGTACCCCGTCCTTCAGGTCAAGACCGCTACCGCCTCCTGGAGCGAGAACCCCAACGCCGAGGGCGTCCGCATCCAGGGCTTCGAGGGCATCGGCACCACCGGTATGTCCTTCATCGATTGCGCCACCGTCACCGAGTAGGTTCCGGTAGCTCATGCGCTTGCTGCGCAAGACAACGTAAGTGAAATGGGGGGCTCGGGTGACTCGGTCTACCTGGGCCCTCCATTACTCATTTAGATTGCAATATAAGGAGAGAGAGGGGGGGAGCAGTGAACAATCTATTGCGCCTAATCGGTAGGCGACTCGTTGCACTGCCCATCATGGCACTCGGCGTCACGCTGCTGGTGTTCGGCCTCATGTCGTTCACCGACCCGAGTATTCCCGCGCGCAACGCCCTGGGAGAGGGCGCCTCGCAGGAGGCGATCGAGCAGTATATGGAGGAGCAGGGCCTGAACGACCCGCTGCCCGAGCGCTATGTCAACTACATCGGCGGCCTGCTTCATGGAGACCTCGGCACCTACGGAGCGTCCCGCACCTCCGTCGCGTCCCGTATCGCCACGGCGCTTCCCGTCACGATGCAGCTCACGTTCATCGGACTCATCATCGGAGCCGTGGTCTCGTTCGTGCTCGGCGTCATCGCCGCGCTCTATCGAGACAAGTGGCCCGACCAGCTGATCCGCGTGTTCTCGATCGCGGGCATCGCGACGCCGTCCTTCTGGCTCGCCGTCCTGATGATCTTGGTGTTCTCCTCGTACCTGCACCTGCTGCCCGCGTCGGGTCCGCTGCCCCACTTCACCGTGAACCCCGGCGGCTACATGGCCCGCATGCTCATGCCCGCCATCGCGCTGGCGTTCCCGCTGACCGGCCAGATGACCCGTATCGTGCGTACCGCCATGGTCGAGGAGCTCGATAAGGACTACGTCCGCACCGCACGCGGCGGCGGCCTTCCCGAGTTCGTCGTCATCGCGCGCAACGTGCTGCGCAACGCGCTGATCACCCCCGTGACCACGCTCGGCCTGAAGATCGGCTACCTCATGGGCGGCGCCGTCGTCATCGAGGTCATCTTCAACCTGCCCGGCATGGGCACGGCGATCCTCGCCGGCATCACCGGCGGCGAGACCATGCTCGTCCAGGGCGTCGTCATCGTCGTCGCGCTCGCATTCGTCATCATCAACATCATTGTCGATATGCTGTATCTGCTCATCAACCCGCGCATTAGGACGGTGTAGGCCATGGTTAAGATTCGCGAAGAACAAACCGAGCGCCTCGAGGACGCCGCATCCAAGGGTCTGAAGTTCGGCGGCTTCAAGAACATGAAGCTCGGCAGCAAGATCTCGCTCATCCTCCTCGTGCTGGTGGCGCTCACCGCCATCCTCGCCCCCGTGCTCGCTCCGCATGACCCGCTGGAGATCTTCACCGCGCGCCAGGCGCCCGGCAACGGATTCCTCTTCGGTACGGACGACAAGGGCCGCGACATTTTGTCCCGCATGCTCTACGGTGGCCGCTACTCGCTGGTCATCGGCTTCGGCGCGACCCTGTTCGCCCTCGTCTGCGGCTCGATCGTCGGCGCCGTCGCCGCCGTCTCCCGCAAGGCGGTCTCCGAGGTCATCATGCGCGTGCTCGACATCATCATGTCCGTCCCCGGCATCGCCCTCGCGGCCGTCCTGGTCCTGATCCTCGGCAACTCCGTCCCGGCGATCATCTTCTCTATCGGCTTCATGTACACGCCGCAGATCGCCCGCATCGTTCGAGCGAACATCGTGTCCGAGTACGGAGAGGACTACGTCCGCGCGGTCATCGTCTCCGGCGCCCAGGCACCCTGGATCCTCGTCAAGCACGTTCTGCGTAACTGCATCGCGCCCATCATGGTCTTCACGGTGACCCTCGTCGCCGACGCCATCATCTTCGAGGCGTCCCTGACCTTCATCGGCGCCGGCATCACCGAGCCCACGGCCACGTGGGGCAACATCCTCGCCGACGCTCGCGGCGGCGTGCTCGCCGGTCGTTGGTGGCAGGCCCTCTTCCCGGGCATCGCCATCATGGTCACCTGCCTCGCGCTGAATATCCTCTCCGAGGGCCTGACCGACGCCATGGCCGCGAAGCCCGGCGCCCCGGTCAAGTCCAACGACGCCGAGTCCAACCGTGCTGACGACATCCTCGTCAACAACCCGGTCCTCGCCTACAAGGAGCAGGCCGAGTCCCTCAACCGTCGCCTCGCCGCCCTGCGCGAGGTCGAGCTGCGCCGCACCGATCGCCACGTGCCCGACCTCTCCGTCGAGCCCCTGCTCAAGGTCAAGGACCTTTCCATCAGCTTCGAGTCCCACGGCGATGTCAAGGTCGTCGACGGCGTGTCCTTCGAGGTCCGTCCCGGCCAGTGCATGGCCCTGGTCGGCGAGTCCGGCTGCGGCAAGTCCATCACCACCAAGGTGATCATGGGCCTCACCGATCCGGGCGAGCAGATCACCGGCGAGGTCATCTTCGACGGCAAGGACCTCCTCAAGCTCACCAAGGACGAGCATCGCCAGCTTCTCGGCCACGAGATCGCGATGGTCTACCAGGACGCCCTGTCCTCGCTCAACCCGTCGATGCTGATCTCCACGCAGATGAAGCAGCTCACCAGCCGCGGCGGTACCCGTAGCGCCGAGGAGCTCCTCGAGCTCGTCGGCCTGGATCCCCAGCGCACCCTCGAGAGCTATCCGCACGAGCTCTCCGGCGGCCAGCGCCAGCGCGTCCTGATCGCTATGGCGCTCACCCGCGACCCCAAGCTCATCATCTGCGACGAGCCCACGACCGCTCTGGACGTCACCGTCCAGAAGCAGGTCATCAAGCTCCTGAACGACCTCCAGGCCAAGCTTGGCTTCGCGATGATCTTCGTCTCCCATGACCTGGCGCTCGTCGCCGAGGTCGGCTCCGAGATCACCGTCATGTACGCCGGCCAGGTCATCGAGCAGGCTCCCACGGTCGAGCTTCTCACCAACCCGATCCACGAGTACACGCGCGGCCTGCTCGGCTCCGTCCTCTCCATCGAGGAGGGCGCCAAGGACGGCACCCGTCTGCACCAGGTCCCCGGCTCGGTTCCCTCGCCCGAGGACTTCCCGAAGGGCGACCGCTTCGCGCCTCGTTCGAGCCACCCGACCCTGGGCCTCGACGTCCATCCGATCATCAAGTCCGTGCCCGGCAAGTACCATCGCTTCTCCGAGCTCCCGGACGAGTACCTCAAGGAGAACGGCCTCACGCCGTACCTCGAGACCGTCAAGACCGCTACCGCAACGGAGGTGAACTAGATGAGCAACGCATCCACCGAGAAGCAGCCCATCATCTTCCTTGATGACATCTCCGTGACGTTCAAGACCCGTACGGGCTCGCTGCTGCATCCCAACCTGGTGCACGCCGTCAACCATGTGTCCATCAAGCTCATGCCCGGTGAGACCATCGGCATCGTCGGCGAGTCCGGCTGCGGCAAGTCCACTACGGCAAACGTCATGTGCGGCCTGCAGAGCCCTACGTCCGGCAAGGTCTACTTCAAGGGCGAGGACGTTACCAAGCGCACCTCCGACCTGCGCAAGAAGATGGGACGCGTCGTCTCCGTCGTCTTCCAGGACCCCGCCACGGCGCTCAATCCCCGCATGATCGTGCACGACCAGCTGCTCGATCCGCTGCTGGTCCACCAGATCGACAGCCCCTCCGAGCGCGAGAAGCGCATCAACGAGCTCATCGGTCTGGTCGGCCTGCCCAAGAGCGCCCTACGCGCCCTGCCCGGCCAGCTGTCCGGCGGTCAGCGCCAGCGCGTCGCCATCGCGCGCGCCATGTCGCTGAACCCCTCCGCGATCATCGCCGACGAGCCGACCTCCGCGCTCGACGTCTCCGTCCGCGCCCAGATCCTGAACCTCTTGACCGACCTCAAGAAGGACCTCGGCCTCTCCATGATGTTCATTAGCCATGACATCCAGACCGTCCGTTACATCTCGGACAAGATCATCGTCATGAACCATGGCCAGATCATGGAGCAGGGTCCCGCCAAGCAGGTGTTCGAGAATCCCCAGGATGCCTACACCAAGTTGCTGCTCGGTGCCGCCCCGTCGCTGCTCCATCCCAAGATCGGCGAGTAGCATCCGCAAGCTCGAGGCGCGTGCCTGGCCCGATGGCGCTGGGCGCGCGCCTTTTGGCATGATCGCTGGTATCATGTCTCGGTTACCACAATCGCCCTCCTATCAGACGATGGGAGGGCGCGAAGACTAAGGAGTCTTATATGACCACGCAGAAGTTCGCCGGCGTCTACCCGCCCGTCGTCGTCCCCGACACCCCTGATCACCAGCTCGACGTCGTCTCCTTCGAGCGCAGCATCAACCGCATGATCGATGCCGGCGTCGACGGCCTGTTCTTCCTCGGCTCTTCCGGCGAGGTCGTCTTCTCCACCGATGAGCGCCGTCGCCAGATCATCTCCGAGGCCGTCCGCATCGTCGACCACCGCGTTCCGGTCATGGTCGGCATCATCGACACCGAGACCGAGCGCGTGCTCGAGCACGGCCGCGTCGCCCAGGAGCTCGGCGCCGACGTCCTCGTCGCCACCGCCCCCTTCTACGCCCTCGGCGGCATGGCCGAGGTCGAGGAGCACTTCCGCATCCTCCATGCCGAGCTCGACCTGCCGATCTTCGCTTACGACATCCCCGTGTGCGTCCACACCAAGCTTCCCTGGAAGCTCCTCGCCAAGCTCGGCGCCGAGGGCGTGCTCGCCGGCGTCAAGGATTCCTCCGGCGATGACGTCTCCTTCCGCTACCTCGTTCAGGAGAACGAGAAGCTCGGTCATCCGCTGACCCTGCTGACCGGTCACGAGGTCGTCGTCGACGGCGCGTACCTCGGCGGCGCCGACGGCTCCGTCCCGGGCCTCGCCAACGTCGAGCCCGAGGGCTACGTCCGCATGTGGAAGGCGGCGCAGGCCGGCGACTGGGCGACCGTCAAGGCCGAGCAGGACCGCCTGAATGAGATCAGCCACATCTGGGACGTCACCACGGGCGTCCAGGGCTACGCCGGCGGCGTCGGTGCGTTCAAGACCGCCATGCACCTCATGGGCGTCTTCGACAGCCCGACCATGCCCCGTCCCGTCAAGGCGCTCGAGGGCGACAACGTCGAGGCCATCCGCAAGGTCCTCGTCGACAACGGTCTTCTCTAGGGTTCCAGGGGGTCCCATGGATACCAAAACGATCGTTTCCGTCGATATCGGCGGCACGAAGATCGCCTGCGGTATCGTCACCCTGGGTGACGGCGCTCCGCGGGTGACTTCGGTCGCCAAGGTCCCGACTGATGCCGCCCGCGGCGGCGAGCACGTCCTCGCTACCGTCATCGAGCAGGTCAAGGCTGCCGTCGAGCGCTGCGGGGCCGAGCCCTCGGGCGTAGGCGTCTCGAGCGCGGGCGTCGTCGATCCCCGTACGGGCGACATCACTTTCGCCAACGAGCTCATGCCCGGCTGGGGCGGCACCGCCCTCGGGTCCGAGATCGCCCGGGCGACCGGGCTGCCCTGTCGCGTCCTCAACGACGTGCATGCCCATGCGCTCGGCGAGGCGCGCCACGGCGGCGGGCGCGATGCGTCGAGCTGTCTGGTCGTCGCTGTCGGCACCGGTATCGGCGGCGCGTTCGTCGAGCACGGGCGCATCATGCTCGGTGCGCACGACGAGGCCGGCCACATCGGCCATGTCTGCTGCCCCGCGGCCGCCGGGGTCGACTGCCCCTGCGGCGGCACCGCGCACCTCGAGCCCATCGCCGCGGGTCCCGGCATCATCCGCGAGTACATTCGCTTGGGTGGCGACGAGGCGTGCGCGGA
>USLT01000022.1 GCA_900555585.1 uncultured Collinsella sp. | reverse complement strand
AAAACCGTTGTCGCCGAGCGCGGCAACAAGGTTGTCTACGACCTCGGCGACAAGATCGCCAAGGTCTTCAATGAGGCCAAGCCCGTCTCCGATGTGTTCAACGAGGCGCTGAACCTCGCGCGCATCAACGAGGCCGGCGTTCGCAGCCCCAAGGTTCTCGAGGTTTCCGAGGTCGAGGGCGCGGGCTGGGGCATCCTCACCGAGAAGGTCCCCGGCGTCACTCTTGCAGATAAGATGGCCGAGGATCCGAGCCGCTTCTACGAGTATCTCGAGCAGCTCGTCGACCTGCAGATCGAGATCCACGGCTTCAAGGCTCCCCTGCTCAACCGTCAGCGCGACAAGTACGCCCGCATGATCGACAGCCTTTCCGAGATCAACGCGACCACGCGCTACAACCTCCTCGAGCGTCTCGACGGCATGAAGAAGGAGTTCCACGTCTGCCACGGCGACTTCAATCCGACCAATATCATCGTCGGGGATGATGGATCCCTCTATGTCTGCGACTGGGCCCACGCAACCCAGGGCTCCCCTGCTGCAGACGCCGCGATGACCTATCTGCTGTTCGCCCTTCAGGATAAGCAGCAGGCCGAGGCGTATCTCGAGCTCTACTGCGATCGCGCGGACGTCCCGATGCAGATCGTCCGTCGCTGGATGTCCATCGTCGCTGCCTCCGAGCTCGCCCGCGGCCGCGCCGACGCCGACTCCGAGTTCCTGCTGAGCTGGATCGACGTCGTCGACTACCAGTAAAGCGGCTCATCACGGCAATCCGCCACCGCAATCCAAAACCGCCCTGGTCCGCTAAGAACCAGGGCGGTTGTTCGCTGATAATCAAACGGAAAGCTCTAGGCCCGCGACATTGCAGATCAACGGGAATCGGAAGAATACACCCACGCGCCCAGCGCTCCGGAATGGCAAGTGATCCGCGCATCAGCGTAGTCGAGCTCGTTGGCTATGCCACGATCGCTCAGCAGCTCCACGCGAGCGTGATCGAGAGTCCAGCGCATCCCGCGCTCCGAGACCTCGGCGGACGCCGAAAGCGGGACAAAGGAAAACCTTCGTCCCACGAACTCGGAAAGATCCCAAGATTCGCCGTCATGCAAAAGACGGCCGGTGAAGCCATCCTCAACGAGATAGACCGACCCCTCGCGCCACGAGAGAAGGCGGCCGAGAGCGGCAAGAAAATGATCCGGTTTGCCGCCAGAAAGACAGGTGGCAATCACGTCGACGCAACCCCATCTGGTCCTGACCGCATCAAGAGCGAGCTCTAGATCGGTAGCGTCCTTGTCCACGCGATATCGCTCGACCTCAAAGGAGCGCAGCGAGGAGCCCGACTCGACGAGCTCTAGACCTTCCGGGCCCACGGTGTCGGCATCCCCGCAGAACAGGTCGCAGTCCAAACCAGAAGCCAACAGGGCGTCGAGCCCGCGATCGACCGCGACGACCACGTCCACGGCGCCAGCGAGCTTGCGGAGCAGCGACGGGCTTGGGACCTCGGGAGAGCCGCCGACAATGAGAGCCTTCATCGAACGTCCTAGCGAGAATAGGATAGGATTCGCTCGAGCGGCAGGTCCCGATAGGACTCGATATAGATCTCGCAGTTGGAACGCACGTCCTCTGCAGCGGCTCGGCCTGCGGGATCGAAGATGCCGACTCGGCGATACCCGCCCGCACCGGAACCCTTGAGCCCGAAGACGGCGTCCTCGAACACCCAGACATCCGAAGGGTCGACATCCCCCAGATCGAAATCGTCGCGAAGGCGCTTGAGAGCGAGATCGTACACATCGGGATGCTCCTTGGAAGCACCCGCCTCCCCGGTGGTCGTCACCCGGCTGATCATATCGCCCATACCGTTGCGTTTGAGGCCGATCTCGACGAGATGCCCGGGAGTCGACGTGGCAACGGCCATCGGGATGCCCGCGTCGTAGGCCTCCTTGAGAAAGTCAAGGGCGCCATCGCGCTCGCCGATCGCGCCGTCGTACTTCTCGAGGAGCATCGCGTTGAGCTCGGACAGGACTTCAGCACCATCGGAGCAGATTCCCCAGGTATCGTGATAAGCCTGGCACTCGTCCTCGAGCGAGAGGTGCTCGAAGCGGGCGAAATCCGAGGGAACGGTCTCGATACCGTGGCAAGCCAGCAGCTCGGGCTGGATCGAAAGCCACATACCCATAGAATCAAGCAAGGTACCATCGCAGTCGAAGATGAAGGCGCGCGGGACGCGGTGGTCTGAAGCCATGAGGTGTCTCCTATCTACACAAACTAAAGGACTATGCCCTCGCAATATTTTGATGTTAGCAAATATGGGTGGGGAGCCTTTCAACAAATCGGTGTGCGAGGCGCCTGGATCAAATTCCGCTCGCTCAGGGGTTAATTCTCGCCGTCCCACGCGTTTTGAAGCCTTCTGCGAGCACCCCAGTGCTACATTGAAAACATGTCAAAGACTCCATGGCGCCGACGCTTCCAGACGCACCCCGCGATACTGGCGCCCTCGGTCGATTGGAGCGCCGCGACCCTTGCTTTAACTTGCAACGACAGCGTTGCTGCAGATGAATGGGATGGTTTGCCTTGGCTACTAAGAAAGCTGCATGCACCACGGAAGCTCCCTGCCTGCTGGTTACCGAGGATGACATCCACCTTATGCACGAAGGCTCCTGGAAAAGGAGCTGGGAGAAGATGGGCGCCCATCGAGACGTCGTTGACGGCGTCGACGGCTGGCGCTTCTGCGTCTGGGCCCCCGACGTCAACAGCGTACACGTCGTAGGCGATTTCAACGCATGGGATCCAAACGCCACGCCGCTATCCCCCATAGGCTGCAGCGAGCTATGGCAGGGCTTCGTTCCGGGATTGGAGCAGGGAGACCTCTATAAATATGTGATCGAGACGGCGGCGGGAGACCTGCTCTATAAAGCCGACCCCTACGCGTTCTTCGCGGAGGAGGCTCCCGGAACGGCGTCCAGGCTGTGGGACATCTCCGGTTACAGCTGGAAAGACGGGAACTGGATGCGCAAGCGCGGCGGCCGCGACCACATGCACAGCCCCCTCAACATCTACGAGGTGCACCTGGGGTCCTGGAACCGCCACGGGGACGAGCCGCAAGGGGAACCCAGGGAAGACGGGACCTACCCCGGGCCAGGAGACCCGTTCCCGGCCCAGCGCGGAACCTTCTACACCTACGATGACCTGTCGGTCGAGCTCGTCTCATACGTAAAGAAGATGGGCTATACGCATATCGAGATCATGCCTATCATGGAGCACCCCTTCGATGGGTCCTGGGGCTACCAGGGAACGGGCTACTACGCGGCCACGTCCCGCTATGGAACCCCGCAGCAATTCATGCATTTCATCGAATCGTGCCACAAGGCGGGAATCGGCGTCATCCTCGACTGGGTCCCCGGCGGTTTCTGCGCAGACGCCCAGGGCCTGTCGACCTTCAACGGCGAGATGCTCTACGAACGCGAGATACATCCGAATTGGGGCACTCACAAGTTCGACTTCAGTCGTCCGGAGGTCGTGAGCTTCCTACTGTCCAACGCCCTGTTCTGGATCGAGGAGTTCCATGCCGACGGCATTCGCATGGACGGCGTGTCAAGCATGCTCTACCTCAACTTCGGGGTCGACAACCCCGCCGACAAGAAGTTCAACAGGCTCGGAACGGAGGAGGACCTCGACGCCTCCGCCTTCATTCGCGCCGTCAACGAAGCGATCGGGGAGGCCCACCCTGATGTCATGATGATCGCGGAGGAGTCGACGGCGTGGCCGCTTGTCACCTACCCGCCCTCGGACGGTGGGCTTGGATTCCATTTCAAATGGGATATGGGCTGGATGAACGATACCCTGCACTACATGCAGACCGATTTCCCCTGGCGGCCGGGCAACCACCGCCTGCTAACGTTCTCCATGATGTACGCCTTCAACGAGAACTTCGTGCTGCCGCTCAGCCACGACGAAGTCGTAAACGGCAAATGCTCCCTTATCGGGCGGATGCCGGGCGATTGGTGGCGCCAGTTCGCAGGCCTGCGCGCCCTCGCCTTCTACCAGATGATGCACCCGGGAGCCAAGCTCAACTTCATGGGCAACGAGCTCGGCATGTACATCGAATGGCGATATTACGAGGCGCTCCAATGGTTCCTGGTGGATGAGTACGAGACCCATGCCCACCAGCTCGCATTCACCGAAGCGCTCAATCATCTCTATCTCAAGGAAGCCGGGCTTTGGCATTTCGCCTACGACTCCCAAGGATTCGAATGGATCGATGCCGACAACGACAAGCAATCGATCATATCGTTCGTTCGCCGGGGAAAGAAACCGTCCGACGACCTGCTCGTCATCATCAATTTCGATCCGGCATCCTATGAAACCTTCCGCATGGGCGTCCCACGCGAGGGCGACTGGAAGCTGGTGTTCGACACGGACCGCCAGGAATTCGGCGGAAGCGGCTACCCGGTTGTCGACCTGGCCTCAAGCCAGCCCGAGCCGTGGAACGGTCGCGAGAACTCCATCGAGATATCCCTCCCGGGCATGGGCGGACTCGTCTACAAGCGCGTGAGGAAGTCCTCATACGTTCAGCCCAAGCCCGCCACCACTAAGAAGAAAACGGCTACCAGGAAAAAGGAGAGGAACCACACTCGCACGACAAAGCCAACCGCGAAGGCGCCAGCGAAGAATTCCCCGAGCAGTCGCAAGGACCATGCTTGATGGGGCCTCGCAACGCCTGAGGGCCGACATGCGCCGACCCGCTGCAACCACCCGATACCAATCGCTGCACCACCCCTCGGGACGATGCAAGAAAGGCACGCATGAACACGATTTTTGAAAACAAACAGGAATTCATCGAGGAGTACCGCCAGGCGGTCAAGGAGCACTCGGGAAAGAGCTTCGAGACGACCAGCGACCTCGATCGCTTCAACGCTCTCGCGGGACTCATCGCCTCCAAGGCGCGCGCCGTCTCCGCTGAGACCGACCGACGATTCCAGAAAGAGGGCAAGAAGCGCGTCTATTACTTCTCGATCGAGTTCCTGATCGGGCGGCTGCTCGACAACTACCTCATCAATTTCGGCGTACGCGATATGGTGGCGGACGCCCTCGCGGAGATGGGCTGCAGCCTCGACGACCTCTGCCGGCTCGAGCCCGACGCGGCCCTCGGCAACGGAGGCCTGGGCCGACTCGCCGCATGCTTCCTCGACTCGATGGCCCATGAGGACATAGCGGGCTACGGCAACGGCATGCGGTATCGCTACGGTCTCTTCAAGCAGGAGATCGTCGACGGCCGACAGGTCGAGGTTGCCGATGAATGGCTCTCCGGCGGTTATCCCTGGGAGGTTCGTCGCCCCGACAAGGCCGTCCGCATCGGATTCGGTGGACATGTCGAATCCCACGTCGAGGGAGACCGCTCCTTCTACTCGGTAGTCGACACCGAGGACGTCCTTGCAGTCCCCTATGACATCCCGGTGGTGGGATTCGGAGGCAAGACCGTCAACAAGCTTCGCGTCTGGAGTGCGGAGCCCATCGACGAGCACTTCGATCTCGACGCGTTCAACCGAGGCGACTACGCCCAGGCCGACGCCTCTCGCGCAGACGCCGAGGCGATCTCCGCGATCCTCTACCCCAACGACGCTGGCGAGCACGGACGCCTTCTTCGCCTCAAGCAGGAATACCTCTTCGTCGCAGCCGGCCTAAAGACCGCGCTCGATGTCTTCCGTCGCGAGCACGGCTCGAACTGGAGCCTCCTCCCCGAGTACGTCGCGATCCACACCAACGACACCCATCCCGCCATGTGCGGGCCGGAGCTCATGCGCATCCTCATGGATGAAGAGCGCCTGACCTGGGACGAGGCATGGGATATCGTCACAAGGACGGTCTCCTACACCAATCACACCATCCTCCCCGAAGCACTCGAGAAGTGGCCCATCGCCACCTTCAAGCGCCTGCTCCCCCGCATCTACGACATCATCGACGAGATAAACCGCCGCTGGCGCGATGGCTTCGACACGAGCCAGCCGGGATGGCAGGACAGGCTTCGCAAGACCTCGGTCCTTTGGGACGGAGAGGTCCGCATGGCCAATCTCTCCGTGATCTGCAGCCACTCCGTCAACGGCGTGGCCAAGATCCATACGGACATCCTCAAGCGCTCCGTGCTGAACGACTTCTACGCCCTCACGCCTTCCAAGTTCAACAACAAGACCAACGGCATCACGCCGCGACGCTTCCTCGCCGAAGCGAATCCCTCCTATGCAAAGCTCATCACCGAGGCGATCGGCGATGGATGGCTCGATGATGCCGACCAGCTGAGCCGCCTTGTCGAGTTCGAGAACGATCCCTCCTTCCTGCTGCGCGCAGCGGACTCAAAGCGACAGAACAAGGTTCGCCTCGCCCGCTACGTCCGTCGCGAATGCGGCCTTGCCATTGACCCCGACTCCATCTTCGATGTCCAGGTCAAGCGCTTCCACGCCTACAAGCGCCAGCTCATGAACATCATGAAGGTCATGGACATCTACAACCGGCTGCTCACCGACAGCTCGTTCCACGTCCAGCCCACGACGTTCATCTTCTCGGGCAAGGCTGCCTCCAGCTACCACTTCGCCAAGGAGGTCATCCGCCTGATCAACTCCGTCGCAGAGGTCGTCAACAACGATCCGCGCGTGAACGATCTCATCAAGGTCTGCTTCATCCCGAACTTCCGTGTCTCCAACGCGCAGCTCATCTACCCCGCCGCCGAGATCTCCGAGCAGATCTCCACAGCCGGCAAGGAAGCATCCGGCACCTCCAACATGAAGCTCATGATGAACGGCGCGATCACCCTCGGCACGCTCGACGGCGCCAACATCGAGATCGCCCAGCTCGCCGGCGAGGAGAACGAGAAGATCTTCGGCCTCACGACCCCCGAGGTCGAGGAGCTCCGCGCCAGCGGCAGCTACTTCGCCTGGGATATGGTCAACGCCGACCGCGAGCGCCTTGGTAGGGTGATGGACCAGCTGAGGGACGAAACCTACGCCGGGCTGTCGGGCAATTTCGAGAGCATCCATACCGAGGTCATGTCTAACAACGACTACGACCTCGTGCTAAAGGACTTCCGTTCCTACGTCGGCGCCTGGGAGGAACTCACTGGCTCCTACGTCGACAAACAGGACTGGAATCGCAGGTCGCTGCATAACACCGCCATGTCCGGTTGGTTCTCCAGCGATCGCACCATCCGCGAGTACCGAGACGACATCTGGCACGCCTAGATCGTCCGTTCACAGGGAGTCGGGGAAGGAATCTTTTAGATTCGATTCGAATTGAGAGGAAAGGTTCGATGAGTAAGAAAGAATGCATCGCGATGCTCCTCGCGGGAGGACAGGGCAGCCGCCTCGGAGCGCTCACATCCAAGATCGCAAAACCGGCCGTGTCATTCGGCGGCAAGTTCAGGATCATTGACTTCTCGCTGTCCAACTGCGCGAACTCCGGCATAGACACCGTCGGCGTCCTTACTCAGTACCGTCCGTACCAGCTTCATGAGTACGTCGGATCCGGACGAGCCTGGGACCTTGCCGAGCACGGTTGCGGCGTCTCCATCCTGCCCCCCTACGCGACGCAGGAGGGCGGAGCATGGTATGCGGGAACCGCTGACGCTATCACCCAGAACATCGACTATATCAAGGGACATGACCCCGCATACGTCCTGATCCTATCCGGAGACCATCTGTACCGGATGGACTACCGCAAGATGCTCGAGAGCCACATCTCCCACGGCGCCGACCTTACCGTCTCCGTCATGCCCGTTCCCTGGGAGGAGGCGAGCCGCTTCGGCATCATCACGGCGAGTCCCGAGGACGGTCGAATCCTCAAATTCACCGAGAAGCCCGAGAAGCCCGATTCCAACCTCGCCTCCATGGGCATCTACATCTTCTCGACCGACATCCTCATCGAGGCCCTCGAGGCTGACGCCTTAGACCAGCGCTCGAGCCACGATTTCGGCAACGACATCATCCCGAAGCTCCTCGGCGAGGGCAAGAACCTGTACACCTACGAGTTCAATGGATTCTGGAAGGACGTCGGTACCATCTCGAGCTTCCACGAGACGTCGATGGACCTCCTCGGGCCCAATCCCGAGTTCGACCTGTTCGACAAGTCCTTCCCCATCATGAGCAACGACTCGACTCGTCCGCCCCACTTCATCGGACCGGACGGCCATGTCGAGGACTGCCTCGTCTCAAACGGGTGCCGCGTGAACGGAACCGTTCGCCATTCGATACTCTCCACCGACTGCGTCGTCGGGGAGCGAGCAATCGTCGAGGACTCCGTCCTGCTCCCCGGCGCCGTCGTAAAGAACGGAGCGCATGTGGTTAGAGCCATCCTCGGCGAGAACGCCGTCGTCGAGGAGGGCGTGAAGCTCGGAAGCGTCGACTCAACCAAGGATACCGCCGTCGTCGGAAACGACGCCGTCATCGGGAAGGGGGAATGAACCGATGATCAACCGCAAGGCCATCGGCTATATCACTGCAAACTACACGAGCAAGGAGCGTAGCGCCCTGCTTGACGATCGTCCGCTCGCGAGCTGCCCCTTCCTCGGACGCTATCGCCTGATCGACTTTCCGCTATCAAACATGATGAACGCCGG
>USLT01000021.1 GCA_900555585.1 uncultured Collinsella sp. | reverse complement strand
TGCAGACGCTCCTTTGGAAGCTTGAAGACCTCGGTGATCAGCTCGTAGGCCCAGGCGCAGGCCTGCTCCTTGGTCACGCCGCCGAAGGCGAAGTTGCCGAGCATCTCGAAGAAGGAGGCGTGGCGGCCGTCGGCTCCGATGATGTCGATATCGTTGGTGCGCACGCACTTCTGGCACGAGCAGGCACCGATCTCCTTCATGGTCTTCTTGCCCTGGTAATACTCCTTGAACTGGTTCATTCCCGCGTTAGCGAGCAGCAGCGAGGGGTCATCGGGCACGAGCGAGGAGCTCGGATAGAGCTTGTTGCCGCGCTCTTCGAAGAACTTGAGGTAGGCCGAGCGGATCTCGGCCGTCGTCATGGTCGGGTAATCAGCAGTCATGAGGATGCGTCTCCTGTACCGTGTCGGTTTCTCTAAACCCTGAAATTCTACCAGTTTCAGGCAAGTGCTCGGTACTGGAGCGCGCGTTTCAGCGAATCTACGCCAGCGCTATCGATGGTCGGCGTCCGTATCCCCATGCCCGGCATCGCCCGGGCGCCCCGCGGGACCCCCGTCCTCGGCCGCGGGCCCCGGACGGAAGACGCCCGACTGTCCGGACAGCCCGGAGAGCGCGTCGAGATGGGCCAGCTTTGCCCACGGATTGTCGAGCTCGGGCTTGGGAAGCATCTGGGCGTCGGGAACCGCGACGTCGTCGAGGATCTGGGAATCGGCGACGAAGGTGTCGTCACCCAGGGCGTCGTAGGCTGGAACCGGTTTCCCGTCGACATCCTGGAACGGGGTCCCCTTGAAGAACGCGCCATCATACCTGACGATCTGGCGACCGGTCTTGGTTTCGTAGTAGAAGATGAAGAGGCTCTTCACGACCGCGGCGATGGGGAGCGCGACGACCATGCCCACCGTTCCACCTAGCGTGGAGCCAAGGATCAGCGCTGTCAGAGACAGGACGGGATGGACCTGCATGGTCGACTGGTTGATCTTCGGAGCAATGAGGTTGTCGGTGACGTTTTGCGACAACATGGCCACGGCCATCGTCCAGAAAGCCATCATCGGGCTGTACACGAGCGCGATAAGCGATGCGAGGATGGCTGATATGCTCGGGCCCACGACGGGAATGATGTTGAGGACACCCGACAGGACGCCCATGGCACCGGCGTACGGATGGCCGACGATGACGAACCCGACGAAGGCGAGACCGCCCTGGATGATGGAATTGATCACCGTCGAGCGCAGGTACCCTCCGACGGAGCGCGAGACGACCGCGACCATGAGTCGGTAATCGACGGCGCGGCTCCCCCCGAGCAAGGCGCAGATCTCGTCGTTGATTCGCGGATAGTCGAGCGCCAGCCAGTAAGCGAGGACGAAGCCCAGGAAAACGATGAAGACCGTGGAAGCTATGTTGTTGACCATGGGCACGATGCCGTCTCGCACCGCGGCGAGAAGGCCGGTGAGCGCATCGTTGAACCCGTCGCGAAGCGTGGAGATGACGGCGTCGAAGTCGACGATCGAGCTCATGTGCTCGAATATCGCGTACTCGTTCTCCAAGCGAGCCATCCATCCCGCAAGGGCGGAGAGCTGGGATGGCGCGTCACGGAGCAGCTCGATGAACTGCCCGGCAACGAGCGGGATGACGATCATGAACAGCAGCAGGACCCCGACGATGACGACCAGCAGGCCGACGATGGCGGCGAATCCACGCGGGAGTCCGTGGCGATCGAGCCAGTTGACGATCGGAGAGGATACGAAGGAAGCCGTCGCGCCGACGGCGAGGAACAGCAGCGTCCCCGAAAGGATGCCGAGAAGGTTGAGCGCGACGGCGCCGATGATGAGGGCGCCGATCACGGTCCAGATATTTAGAAACGTCGCCTTGAGCGTGCGATCGCGCGCGGCGCGTGGCTCCATCGGATTCATGCTCCTCCAAGCTGCCCGGACGGGACGCTGCTAGCGCGCCATGGTGCCGTCGGGATCGATCTTGTCCTGGATCTTCTTGAGCGTGCGCCGAAGCAGGCGAGAGACCTGCACCTGGGAGATACCCAGTTGCTCGGCGATCTCGATCTGCGTCATCCCCTGAAGGAAGCGCAGCTCGATGACCTCGCGCTCGCGAGGAGAGAAGCCCTTGAGGGCGTCCTCTATGATGAGGCGGTCATCGGTGAAGGCCAGCTCGGAATCCTCCGTCGCATAGCGATCGATGACGCTGGGCGCATCGTCCCCGTCGCTCGAGCCGGAGCCCTCGAGCGGCACCGAGCTATAGGCGGAAGAGGACTCCATGGCCTCGAGCACCTCGTCGACGGACGCGTCGAGGTACTCGGCGATCTCCTCGATCTTAGGAGCGCGCTGGAGCTCGGTCGTGAGCGCGTCGACGGCCTGGTTCACCTTTGCGGACAGCTCCTGGAGCCGGCGCGGAACGCGGACGCTCCAGCCCTTGTCGCGGAAGTGGCGCTTTATCTCGCCCAGGATCGTGGGCGTCGCATAGGTCGTGAACTCGAGGCCGCGGCTCGGATCGAAACGATCGATGGCCTTGAGCAGGCCGAGATAGCCGACCTGGATCAGATCGTCCAGGGGCTCGCCGCGATTCTTGAATTTGTTAGCGAGGAACCTCACGAGGTTGAGGTGCGACATGACCAGCTGCTCCCGGGCATCCTGGTCGCCCTGCTCCTTATAGCGCCTGAAGAGCTCGTGGGTCCTCTCCTTGTCCCAAGCCGTCTTCGCAGACCGAGGGCTTCGAGGGGAATCAGCCATTACACATCAGCCTTCAAGACGAGCTCGAGGACGCCGGGGTGCTCGGACTTCACGTAGGAATCGCAAACGGCGCCCAGGATCAGGTCGACATAGGCCGAGGTCGGATCGTCCTCGGATGATGCCGGGAACGCGACGTCGCCGAGCTCGAACGTCATGGCGACGCTGTCCGCATCATAAGCGAACTCGATATCGATCATCGAGTCGGTGGCGCATGCGTAGATGAAGGCCTCCTCGGCCGCCATGCGGATATCCTCGACCCTCTCGACCGACATGGAGGAGAGCATGGCGACGTTGGTGGCGCTCATGCGCACGAGACGGGCGAGCGCGGGGTCGGCGGCGACGCTCAGGACGATAGGACTGTTAGCGCTCATCGGAAACCTCCGAGGAACCTGAATAGGTGTAATACTGCTTAGGCTCGGAGGGCTCGTCGGCGGCGATGGGGCCATCGGCGGGAGCGTCATCCCTTACCGGCAGCGGCGCGGGGTCTTCGGCGACCACGGGGCGATGCGAGAGCTTCTTCCCGAGCAGACGCTGGACCTTCTCGCTGGCGGCATCGGCGATACCCGTGACGGCGCCGGAAGCGGTGGAGACCGTTCCCGTAACCTGGGCCACATCGCGAAGGACGCCGTTTACCTCGACGAGGTCCGCGGAAAGGGCCTCCATGGCCACGCCCGCCTGCTTGAGCAGGGGCTCGACCTGGGCGAGAGCGGGTGCGAGCTCGTCGACTGCACCATCGAGCTTGGCGATGACGGGGCGCGTCTCGGCGATGGTCTCGGAGAGCTCGTCGACGGTCTTGTCGATGGAGCCCATGGTTGAGCGGGTGCGGCGGAGCACGAACGCGAGCTCCACGACGGCCCATACGCCGACGGCCGCGAGCGCGACGAGAACGATCTGGATGGGATCCATGGTTCCTCCCAAGATGGTGGTTGCCAGACGAAACAGGGCCCGACCGAGCGCAATGGCGAATCGGAGCCCCCGGTGTAATGGTACCCCAAGGGGAATGGCGCCATGCGCGTATCAGAATAAGCGCGAACTATTCCGAATCGGCGGTGTCGGGAGCCCGTCCCGAACGGTCGCGAGCGGACTGCTCGTACCTCCACTCCTCCCAGCCCCTGCCGGCGGGATGCCAGAACGCGCCGCGCTCGAGGCCCTCGGGCAGGTAGCGCTGCTCGACCCATCCCTCCGGGTAATCATGCGGATACAGGTAGGGGCCGTATGAATCGGATCCGGGGCGGTGCCTATCGCGCAGATGCGCAGGCACCTCCCTAAGGCCGCTGGAGCGGACGTCGGCGAGGGCGGCGTCGATGGCGGCCTCGCAGGCATTTGATTTAGGTGCCAGCGCGTTGTAGATGGCCGCCTGGGCGAGATTGATGCGACACTCCGGGTAACCTATCACCTCGGCGGACTTGAAAGCGGCCTCGGCGATGAGGAGCGCCTGGGGATCGGCGTTGCCGATATCCTCGGAGGCTTGGATCATGATCCGGCGGGCGATGAACTTCGGGTCCTCGCCGGCATCGATCATCCGGGCGAGCCAGTACACGGCGGCATCGGGGTCGCTACCCCGCATGGACTTGATGAAGGCGGAGATGATGTCGTAGTGCATGTCGCCGGACTTGTCGTAGGACATCCCGCGTCGGGGGTTGGCCACGCGAACGTCCTCCATCGTGATCGGGATGGGGCCGTCGCATGGTCGCGTGACGGCAATCTCGCTCGCCAGCTCGAGCGTGGTCAGGGCCGACCGGCCATCGCCGGCGGCCAGCGAGCAGATCGCGGAGACGACGTCGTCATCGGCGGAGAACTTGCCGTCGAGCCCCTGGGGCGCCGAGAGGGCGCGGCGAACCAGGCGCTCGACGTCGGCGGCGCGGAGGTGCTCGAGCTCGACCACGCGCCCGCGCGAGAGGAGCGCCGAGTTGACCTCGAAATACGGGTTCTCCGTCGTGGCGCCGATCATGACGACGGTCCTGTTCTCGACCGCATGGAGCAGGGCGTCTTGCTGCGAGCGAGAGAACCTATGAATCTCGTCGATGAACAAGATCGTGCGGCGGTCGTACATCAGGAGACGGCGCTTCGCCTCCTCGATCTCGCGACGCAGGTCCTTGACGGTGCCGGTGACCGCCGAGACCTCGACGAACTCGCTCTTGGTGGTCGCGGCGATGATATGCGCGAGCGTGGTCTTGCCGGTCCCCGCCGGGCCATAGAGGATCACGCTGGATAGGACGTCGTGCTCGATAGCGGACCTCAGCCATGAACCGGGGCCGACCGCTTTTTCCTGCCCGACGTAATCATCCAGCGAGGTGGGGCGCATGCGAACCGCGAGCGGCGCGTTCCTGAGCTGAGCGCTGCGCTCATGTTGTGTGAATAAGGTATCCATATACACCATTCTAGACGATGAGCATCCTAGCGCTCGTTGATATAGGTTCACCTAGGTAGCTCGACCTCGGGGAACAGCTTGGTGGCGAGCTCGGTGAAATAGCCATCGGTCATGCTCGCGATGTAATCGACCACCGTCTGGTTGAGGTCGTCCTCCCAGTCGTACGTGCGTCCGTAATGGGAGAGGGCTCGCTCGAGCCGCTTGATGTGATGGCGGAAGATGAGGCTGTCCTCGTCTCCGCGCCGAAGGTCGTCAAGGTATACGTCGTACATCCGCTCGAAGGCGTCGGAGAGGATGTCGGCGCACTCGCCCTCGATCCCGGCGGAGCGGTAGATCTTGGCGTAGTTCTCGGCCTTTGCGCGCCTGATCTCGGCGAACAGCTCCTCGCTCATCTCGATGCGGTCCTTGCCGTAGCTATGCTCGATGATGTCGACGGAAGCGCGGGATAGGATCCATGAATTGTAGCGGCCGCCCAGGCCGTCGCAGAAGGCGTCATCGTCAAGAAGGCCGGCCTCGATGGCATCCTGGCGGTCCCTGCCGACGTACGCGATGATATCGGAGATCCTGACCACGCACGCCTCCAGGGTCGCGGGGCGGAGATGCCCGATCGCAAGCCCGCCGTCGACGGCGCATCGCTCGACGGCGGCGTCCAGCTCATCGAACGTAGACAGGCCGGACAGCCGAAATTCGCGCTGCTCGTACTCGCCGTTGTGGGTGAGGGCGCCATCAAGGGTCTGGAGCGAGAGGTTGCGCCCGTAGAGCGTGTCCATGACGCGGACGGAATGGACGTTATGGAAGAACCAGCGCCCGGTTCGCTCCCGATGGGCTTTATTGAGGTACCGCTCCCCTGCGTGGCCGAACGGGGTGTGCCCCAGGTCGTGCCCGAGGCTGATCGCCTCGATCAGATCGCAGTTGAGGCCGAGAGCGTATCCGATATCTCGAGCGATGCGCGAGACGAGCTGGACGTGCAGGCCGCGACGAGACAGGTCGTCGTTGCTCCTGAAGCTGAACACCTGGGTCTTCCCGGCGTAGCGGTTATATGCCGGGAGATGCAGGATCTTCTCGGTATCGCGAACGAAGGCGGGGCGCCAGGGACTCGCCTCGTCGGCCGCGCGGGCCTCGCGCCTCAACACAGCGGAATCCGCGGTGCGGTGAGGATTGGTCCAACCGAGCTCTCGATCGCGCCCCATCCGCTCAAGCAAAGACGGGGAAAGCGATTCGGGCATCGCGAGCAGGCGCTCGCGCAGCGAGTAATCGATGACGCTCTTGGAAGCCATGGTGAGTCCCTCCGTAATCTATATACCGAGCATGATGGCACGCGGCGCGGACAAAGGCCCCCTACCCCTGCGAGACCGCGAGCAACGCGAGCAGAAAGCCGGGCACGGCGAACGGCAGCAAGGGCAGGCTCCTTTTCCGCGCGGCGACGCCGAATACGGCCAATCCGAGAAGGCCGACGCAGAAGCCGCCCAGTCCCGCCACGGGAGAGAACGACATCATGGCGGCAAGCGCCTTGACGTCGCCCATGCCGATCCCGGAACCGCCCCCGTGCAGGGCGCGCCAAAGGACCTCGAACGCAACGAGCGACCCCGATGCGCACGCGGCGAGACCGAGGTTGACGACCAGCGTGCAGGGCCCGTGCGAGAGAAGTACTGCGACCGATCCGAGGAGGAGGGCCGCAAGCGCGAGGCAGTTCGGGAACCGCCTTTCGCGCGCGTCGATGACCGCGGCCGTTAGAAGGCTCGAGATGAAGAGGACGCCGGCAATCGGTCCGAGCACGAGCTGACCAACCTAATCGACAACGAGGCAGCCCATGTTGAGCCTGCCGGTTTCAGCACCGATGACCGCGCTGGTCCCGCAGCGAGTGAACACGCCGCCGAAGCGCCCTCCAAACAGATAGAGGCCCTCCATATTGGAGTGGGGCGCCAGGGGAACCGCGGCGGACGCGGAGCGGCCGTCCACGTTGGGCGTCTCGTACTGGGGGACATAGGTCTGAACGGTGCCCCCGGTCGAGGCCATCTCCCGAAGCACGGCATCCCACTCCCCCGCCGTGCACTCGGAGCCCGCGCGCACCCCGGCGCCGTTATAACCGTCGCGGGGCTTGGCGATCCATAGCGACCGGTCGCGGAAGCGGGACAGATCGCTATCGCAGTCGAGCATATACGTGGCGGGAACATGCTCTTTGACGAAGGCGATCTCCTCGGCATCGAGATGGCGCTCCATCACGGGATCGTGCAGGACGGCGAAAACGGTCTTCGTCGCGCATGGCCACGTCTTGAACCCGCCGATCATGGGAACCTTGCCCTCCGCGGCGCACCGCTTGAACGCCTCGACGCCCTGGCAGGGCTTTTCATCGAGCTCGGATAAGACGATACGACGCCAGACGGCATCGACGGGGCCATCCGGACCGGATAGCACGCCGTCTGAGTAGTCGAGGTCGCGTAAATCGATGAACCTCAACTCGGCCCCGAGCTCAGAGAAGACACGACGGTACTCGAGCATCTCCTGCCAGTTGACGCTCTCGCGGTAGTCGACCGCGGCGATGACCGGGCTGGCAGACGAGCCGCCCGCCTCGCGGTAGCAGGAGAGGACGGTTCCCGCGCATGCCGAATAGATGTCGAACATGCCCGTGCGATGGCGCTCCATGAATCGAGACCCGGCGACAGTGGCGGCGTTGGCGCGCGTCACCTCCATAGTCGCCAGCATGCCGGCGGAGCCGTCGGTGTTGAGCTCGCAGAAATGGAACGCACCGGTCTCCTCGTTCAGGAAGATGTCGACGCGCGCGATCGGTATGGTGCAGGCGTATCCCACCGGGGACAGCGTGAGGCGCTCGAGCTCGGCAGAGAAACCGAACTTTGAGCGGACCTCGGCATCGGAGAGGTAGGCGCGCGTGAGCTTGTCCATGATTCGATAGGTCGTCTGGGCGACCCATGAAAGATAACCGAGGTCGCGGCGCGAGAACACCTTGGGGACGAAGCTCCAGGGCATGGGCCTGCCCTTGAGCAGCGCGTTGGTCTGCATCAGGTACTCGTCGCCCAGGGCGTGGGACGGAGCATCGCCGTCCAACGCTTCGATGATCTCGAGGTACTCTCGCTGAAGGGCCACCGAATCCAAGGGAAACGTGACGTCGGCGTCCGGGGCAATCGGTCCATCGATATAAGCGGGAAGCATCATGGAGCGCAATCCTCCTCTGGCAGGTGTCGCGACAGTAACCTGGCGCGCGTTCGATGCAAAGGTTTATACCCAAGCATCGCATAGGAGACGCCCTCGGGCAAAACATGTACCATGTGAACCCGTAGAGAAGGGAAGCAAATGAGCGGCAGCGAACAAAGCACCCAGCGAGACAAGGTCATCGAGAGCGCGAGCGCGTCGACGGCGCCGCAGGTGAATTCCTCGAACTTCGCCTATTGGCTCTGCGCGGGCGTGCTCGGTGTGACCACGGCGATCGTCCTCGCCATCGCCCTGCTCGTCTACGCCGCCTTCGCGACGGCGTACTACGAATCGGTCCCGAGCGATGGCGCCCTGGTACTCGAAAACGAACTCGACGATTCAGATGCCTACAGGGATTGGGAGGACAGCGGGATGGATGAAGACGCATTCGGCGCCTTTCAAATCCTCGCCGCGACGGAAGAGGACGCTATCCCCT
>USLT01000020.1 GCA_900555585.1 uncultured Collinsella sp. | reverse complement strand
GGGAGGGCCGACCAGCAGAACGCCACGAGGGATCTTGGCGCCGAGCTTGCGGAAGCGCTCGGGCTCGGCCAGGAAGTCGCGGATCTCGGTGAGCTCCTCCACGGCCTCCTCGATGCCGGCGACGTCCTTGAACTTGATGTTGGGGCGGGTCGCCTCGCTGGTCTTGGCATCGGTCTTGCCGAACTGCATCGCCTTGTTGTTGGCGCCCGTCATCTGCCGCATGAAGTAGAACATCATGAAGATCAGCACGAGCGTCGGCAGCACCGCCACCAAGAGGTCGGTCAGGAAGTCGGGATCGCTGGTGTCGACGCGGTACTCGGTCTTGGGATGCTCGGCCATGAGCTCGGCGAGCGAGTCGTTGCCGACGTAGGTCGAGGTGAACGCTTTGAGGTCCTTCTTATCGCCGACGTCCTTGCGCTTCTCCCAATACGATCCCTTCACGCTGCCGTCGAGCACCGTGTAGGTCGCGCTCTCGACGCGGCCCTCCTCCACGGCGGTCACGAAATCGCTCGTCGCGAGCTTGGTAGCCTGGGGCGCTCCGGCGACGCCGCCGCCGAGGCTGTAGAACAGGTACGCGACCAGGGAGCACACCACCAGCACGTAGAGCCAGTTCGTGCGCGAGGGGCCGCGCCTGGGGCCGTTCGGGCGCTGCGCGGGATCCTCCCCCGCCAGCATGCGGTCCATGGAGCCGAAGATGCCGGGGGCTGAATCGTCGCGGCCGGCGTCGCCCGGCTCCCGATCGGATGCGGGGCCTTCGCCGCGACGCGGGGCCTCGGTATCTCCGGGGCCCTCGTGCCCAGAACGGGAGCCGTCGCCCTCGGCAAGGAGGGCGACGGATTCGAATTCGGATGAATTGTTGAAACGGGTCATGCTACGAGTAGACCTCCGGCTTGAGCACGCCCACGTACGGCAGGTTGCGGTAGCGCTCGGCGAAATCGAGGCCGTAACCCACCACGAACTCGTCGGGGCAGTGCGTTCCGACATACTTGGGCTCGACAGCCGTGGTGCGGCCCTCGACGTCCTTCCACAGGAAGGTCGCGACCTCGATGGAGGCGGGCTGGCGGCTGGAGAGGTTCTTCATGAGGTACTTGAGAGTGAGGCCGGAATCCAGGATGTCCTCGACGATCAGCACGTCGCGACCCTTGATGTCGATATCGAGGTCCTTGACGATGCGGACGATGCCCGAGGACTTCGCGCCGTCGCCGTAGCTCGAGACCGCCATGAAATCGATGGCGAGCGGGCGGTCGATGGCGCGCATAAGGTCGCCCATAAAGACGACGGCGCCGCGCAGAACGGCGATCAGCACGAGGTCCTTGCCCTCGTAATCCGCCGAGATCTGCTCGCCCATGCGCTTGACGATGCCCTGGATGTCCTCCTGCGTGAACAGGACCTCCTTGACGTCCGGATGCTGTGCTTCCATGACTGACCTTCCTCGAGAGTCGCGCTCGATCGCCCGACGATCCTACCGACATGGGACCCGCGCGCGGCGCGCGCGGCCCGGTCTCCGTATTCGAGCTATTCTACCAGCTCTTCTCGATGCACACGAAAAGATTGGCAATTGGCGCCCGCCGCAGGGCCGGCCTATGCGAGCTCGGCCAGGGCGCGGTCGAGCTGGACACCGTCGGGCTCGTAGGGCACATCGACCCCGCCGCGCTTCATCCAGCGCTCGGCCCCCTTGCCCGTCACGACCACGAGGGCGCGGCCCTCGGTCTCGCGCACCGCCGTGCGGATCGCCTCGGAGCGGTCGAGCACGATCTGCCAGTTGTCGTTGCCCTGCGCGGAGACGAAGCGCGAGATGGTCTCGCAGATGTCCGCGGGATCCTCGGGACCCGGGTCGTCCTCGGTGATGACGATGCGGTCGGCGAGGCGGCCGGCGGCCGTCCCCATGGTCTCGCGGCGGTCGATCCCCTTGCCGCCCGTCGCGCCGAAGACCACGGCGATCTCGCGATCGGGATAGTTGCCGCGCAGGTCGCGCAGCATGGTCTCGAGGCTCATGCCGTTGTGCGCGAAATCGACGATGCCCAAGATGCGGCCGTCTGCGCTGGGATGCAGCTCCATGCGGCCGGGGACGTGCAGCCGCTCGAAGCCGTGCCGGATCGCCTCGGGCTCGAGACCGAGGCCCTCGGCGCAGGCGATGGCCCCCAGGGCGTTCGATACGTTGAAGCGGACCGGGGTCGCTATGGTCACATCGCCCTCGAAGCGCGGCGTGCGCACATGGGCGACGATTCCCGCGTCGCCGTTTCGCAGGTCGCTCGCGAAGACGTCCGCCGACGCATCGACGAGCGAATAGGTGATGACGCGCTCGCAGCCCGCATCGCGCGCCGCGGCCAGGACCTCGTCGACCCGGTCCATATCGAGGTTGACCACGCCCACGCGGCTCTGCGCGAAGATCTTGAGCTTGCTCGCGAAGTAGTCCTCGAGCGTGGGATGCTCGATCGGCGAGATATGGTCCTCGCCGATGTTGGTGAACGCTCCGACCGCGAACTCGACCCCGTAGGTTCGATCGTATTTGAGCGCCTGGCTCGACGCTTCCATGGCGACGTGCTCCATACCGCTCGCGGCCGCGTTGGCGATCTGCTGCTGGAGCCGGAAGGACTCGGGCGTCGTGAGCTTGGACGGGCCGCTGTCCACGCCGTCGTCGAACTCCACGCTCGTGAAGAGGCCCGCCGGGCGGCGCCCCGCGAGGCGCGCATGGGCGTCGAGCACGCTCTTGAGGTAGAAGGCGCTCGTCGTCTTGCCCTTGGTGCCCGTGAACGCGCAGACCGCCACGCGGGCGGAGGGGTGGTCGTAGGCGGCATCCGCCAGCACCGCGAGCGCGCGGCGGATGTCGCTCACCAGCGCAGGGCACGTCGGCGGATACCTCGTAGTCGATCTCGGAGACGTAGGCGACCGCGCCCGCCTCGATGGCGCCGAGCAGGTACTCGCGCTTGAACGCGGCGCCCTTGCACACGAAGAGCGTCGCCTCGCGCGCGGAACGGGAATCGTCCGTGGCCCATGCGATATCGATATGCGCAGCCTCCCGCGCGTCCGGAGCGGACAGCAAGATGCCCGCCCGGTCGAGCACGTCGATGTAGCGGGAGAGCTTGCAGGTGATCTGCGGTGCGGGTGCCATGGCACGCTCCTTGTCGATCGTCGGTAGCATATGCCAGAGGGTCGACGCGGGCCGACCGTCTGCCTCTTATATTAGATTCCCGGATGCGCAATCGTATACTTTGTCGCAAAACCACATGCTGGAAGAGAGGCCACCATGCAATCGGCAGCCGAGAACAAGAAGGACAAGCCGCGCCGCAAGGCGCCCAACGCCCTCGTCGGCCTCGCGGTCATCTTCTTGGTCGTCTTCGCCGTCTGCCCCTTAGGGCTCATCGCGGACCTGCACCCCGTGGAAGCGTATACCGATACGGGCGCGCACAACTTCGTCCCCTACGATATCGAGTCCGAGACGGACAGGGAGCATTTCCGCTACATCGGCTCGCAAACGCACACGAAGTACAGGGTGGTTTACAGGTCTGTGGGCGAGGGCGCGTACGAATGGACGGATGAGCACGAGTACTCGTTTCGAAAGTACGCGGAGGAGGTCGTTGCGCAGGGCGCGCCCGTCGATAAGAAGGTCTATACCGTGGCCGACGGCTCGTACGTCGTCGACGACGCCGACAGCACCCCCGCGGGCTACATCGAGCGCACCGTCGTGACCAACGGCGCGGTCTCCCTCGCGTCCTTCGCGCTCCTGGCCATCGTGCTGCGGCCGTGGTTCAAGCGCAACTTCCTCGCCCCGGACGCGCCCGTCTGGACGGCCGAGCGGGTGAAGCAGGGCGTCGCCACGCCGCTCATGATGGCGGGCATCATAGTCGCGGCATTCGGCATCCTCGACTTGACCTACGCCTTCGACGCGCTCTTCGGGACGTTTCTTCCCGCGGGCCTGCGCTGCGTGCTGTTCGAATCGCCCGCGGCCAGGCCGCTCGTCATCGCCGCGGGAGCTGGCCTTTTCGTCCTCGGCGCACGGTGGAATAACCGCTATGGCGCCGGCGAGGATGCCTAGGGCGCGCCCTACTCCTCGCCAGCGTCCTTATCCAGGGACCGCGCGGCGGCATCCGAGGGGTCTCCCTTGCCGAACAGCCAACCGGTAAACAGCCCCACGAGCGGCATCAGCCATCTGGCGAGCATCGGGTAGCTCACCGCGAGCACCAGGAACGCGAGGATGTTACCGCTCAGCAGGACAAAGACCATGGGCAGGCTGAAGATGAAGATCGCGGCGCGACCAGCGGTGCTTTTCCACATATGACGCAGGTAGATAACGCCGGAGTGCCAAAGAAACGCGAGCAGGAACATCGCGACGCCTCCGAAGAGCGATAGGCCGATCGCCGCGAGCAGACCGTCCGTCTCGATGAACGGCGGGATCGCGTTGCCCCAATCGTCGACGCGGGGCTCTTGGCAAAAGGACCAGCCCCATGCGAAGCCCATGACGCCGAACGCGACATCGATGAGGCACCCGACCTTGCCGGCGCCGCGCCGCAGCGACCTGCCAAAAGAAACGTCAAACTTCGTCGGTATGCCCATGACCATCTCCCGATCGTATTTCTGCCTGTCGGACCCTATGGCTGGTGACCCGCTATAGGGACGAGCTGCTTTTCCTGTAGTCTAACCCGGCAGGAGGAAGAGCTGGCGAAAGCCATCACTGAACTCGTTCTCGTCGAGGACCCAGCTGCCGTCCTCCTTCGCGAGCTTTATGGTGACGAACGCCATGTCCGTCTTTTTGGAAGAGAAGGCCTTATCGTAGAACGAGCGCAGCTGCGTTTTTTGCTCATTGCTTAGCGCCCCGTCGTTGGTGTAGACCGATAGGCCGATATCACGTAGGTAGCGCTTGGCCTCATTCTCGAAATCGAAGTACATCTCGTAGATGCCGAGCGCCTGGGCGTCGATGTGGACCGTTGCATACGGATTGTCGGAATCAGGGAAGGCAGATGCGTTCGAGATGTCAAAGGAAAAGGCTCCGATTGCGAGCTCTGCGATCGGCTGCACATCGATGCCGAGTTCTTCGGGCGTTCGGGAAAAGTCGTCAAGGACGCTCTTTTCCATCCAGCTCGTGATGCGTTGGACGGCGTCGCCGTGCTGCGGGGAGTCAGGCGTCGTGATGTCGGAAAGCCGGTCCTCGACGAGGGTGCGGCATATCTCGGCATCCTCGCTGTGGAGCGGATCGGTGGGCGCGTATTCGTCGCTTGGGGGATCAGCGGAGGTGGAGCTGAAGAACGATTCATATATGATGCTTCCGGCCTTGAAGGCTATGAGCATGAGCATGAAGATGAGCAGGGACTGGATGGTTAGTCGTTTCACGGTTGCTCCAGGGGGTGGGGTGCTGGGGTTGCTTGCCGGTGTGCTGTCTGAAGGCGCCTCTTTGGGGTGGCGCTAGGCGGGCATGCCGAAGGCGTAGTCGCAATACCGTTCGAAATCCGCCTCGTCGATGGTCCAGGCGCCGTCCTGGAGGGTGAGCCTCACGCACATCGTCGACTCGCGCGACCCCGTCTCGACCATCGCTGCCTGCAGGATGCCGGCGATATCGGTTTTCTGGGCATCGTCGAGCTCCTTGCCCTGCTTGATGTCGAGAAGGTAGAGCTCCTGATCGCGCAGGTAATCGTATAGATTGCTTTGGAACTCGAAGTACATGGTCATCATCGAGCATGACTCGATATCGAAGTAGACGGAGGCATGCGGATCTTCGGCCTCTGGGAACGCGTTCGTGGAGCTCTCCTCGTAGACGAGCGAGCTTATGACCCATTCGGCGACGATTGAGGGGTCGATTCCCAGCTCGTCGGGTGTGCTGCCGAAGTCCGTCTCGACGCGCTGGGCGAAGGCCGCCGCGATGCGGCCCGCCTCCGCATCGTGCTCGGGGCTTCCCGGGAGCATGAGGTGCTCCATGCGAGCGTTGGCGATTTCGAGGCATTGGGCCTCGGGGGAGTCCTCGTCCTCCTCGAGGGCGGGTAGATCGTCGGGTACGTAAACTTCGTGGGAATCGTCAGGGGCGCCAGGGCCGGAGGGTTCGGTCGCGCAGCTCACGATGCTCCGACCGATGGACAAGAAGAGGAAGAGCAGCCAAATGCTCAAGAGTATCTTTACGATACGGCCCACGGCGCGCCCCGCCGCTTCGCCGCGTGCTGCTTGCGTGCGCGCCTCGCGGGCAGCATCCCGTTTGGGGGAGTCGGCGCTGCGGCGGCGCGTGCGAGCTTTCTTGGGGCCGTCGGTTGCTTTGCGATCGGTATCGCGTGCATCAAGGTCCAGGCTGTCAGAAACGGGGGGCTCGGGTGCGTCGTCACCGTAGCGCGGTGCCTCATAGGGCTCGCTCTCGTCTTCGGCGTCACGAATTTCCGATTCTGGATCCCGCCACGGTAGGATGGGTTCGCCGGCGCTGAAGGGATCGGCATTGGAATCGCGTCTCGCCATAGCTGCTCCTCGGATTTGCGGCATGGGGTTTTCGCAAGTATAGCGTCGCACGATGGCGCCTTTATCCCACTCTCGGTGAAAGGAGGGCCGGTGGTTCCGGTCCCGCGACTCGCCCGCGGGACCGGGGCGGGTCGCCCGGCTTCCCTTGCGGAGGTTTCGAAATGATTGCAGAAGATGATGCCGGCGTGTCGGATGCGGCCTCAGTGGGTAGCAACGGGTTGTAGCGAGTAGCAATTCCCAAACTTCGAGAACGGAGCCGCCCGCATGAACGATTTCAACCTTACCCATACCGATCCCGCCGTCGCCGCGGCGCTCGCCGGCGAGCTCGCTCGCGAGCGCGGGACCATCGAGCTCATCGCATCCGAGAACTTCACGAGCCCCGCCGTCATGGAGGCCGTGGGCAGCGCGCTCACCAACAAGTACGCGGAAGGCTACCCGCGTCATCGCTATTACGGTGGATGCGAGCGCGTCGACGTGGTCGAGGACCTCGCCCGCGACCGCGCGTGCGAGCTCTTCGGCTGCGGCTTCGCCAACGTCCAGCCCCACTGCGGCGCCAACGCCAACCTGGCGGCGTACGCGGCGCTCGTCGAGCCCGGCGACACGATTCTGGGCATGAGCCTGGACCAGGGCGGTCACCTCACGCACGGCAGTCCGGTCAACTTCTCGGGCAAGCTCTACGACTTCATCCCATACGGCCTCGACCTCGAGTCGGAGACCATCGACTACGACGAGCTGGAGCGCCTCGCGCGCGAGCATCGCCCGAAGCTCATCGTGGGCGGCGCGTCGGCTTATCCGCGCACGATCGACTTCGAGCGCATGGCCGCCATCGCGCACGGGGTCGGCGCGCGCTTCATGGTCGATATGGCGCACATCGCGGGCCTCGTCGCCACGGGCGCGCACCCCTCGCCACTGCCGTACGCCGACGTGGTCACCTCGACCAGCCATAAGACCCTGCGCGGTCCGCGCGGCGGATTCATCCTGACCAACGACGCGGACCTCGCGCACAAAATCGACAAGGCGGTGTTCCCAGGGACCCAGGGCGGTCCGCTCATGCACGTCATCGCCGGCAAGGCCGTGGCCTTCGGCGAGGCGCTGCGGCCGGCGTTCGCGGAGTACATCGACCGCGTGGTCGAGAACGCGGCGGCGCTGGGCGAGGGCCTCGTGGCGGGCGGCCTGCGCCTGGTATCGGGCGGGACCGACAACCATCTGTGCCTGGTCGACCTCACGCCCGCGGGCATCACCGGCAAGGATGCCGAGCGCTTGCTCGACGAGGTCGGGCTGACGGTCAACAAGAACTCGATTCCCGGCGAGCCCCGATCTCCGTTCGTGACGAGCGGGATTCGCGTCGGCTCGGCGGCGGCGACGACGCGCGGCTTGGGCGCGGGGGAGTTCCGCGAGATCGGCTCGATGGTCGCGCGCGTGGCGTTCGCGCCCGGAGACGAATCGGTGCGCGCCGAGGTGCGCGACCGCGTCGACGAGATCTTGGCCGAGCATCCGCTCTACCCGCAAATGGCGTAGGCCGCCCGGCGCCGCCGCCCGGCGGACGCCTATACTGGTGCGAGTACGGCAATCGACAAGCAACGGGAGGCAGCATGCTCTCACTGGAAACCGCTAAGATCGGCTTCATCGGATTCGGCAACATGGCGTCCGCGATGGCCGATGGCTGGATCGGGTCCGGCCGTGTGAACGCGTCCAACCTCTACGCCTGCGCGAGCCGCTACGACGCGCTGCTGCCGCGCTGCGCCGCGCGCGGTATGAGCGCCGTCGAGAGCGCCCGCGAGCTCGCCGCCGCGGTCGACGTCGTCGTGGTCGCGATCAAGCCGCATCTGATAGGCGAGGTCCTGCCCGACCTGGCGGACGTCCTCGCGGACCGCATGGTGCTGTCCGTCGCAGCGGGTTGGAACTGCGCCCGCTACGAGGAGCTGCTGCCGGGCGTCGGCACCCTCTCCACGGTGCCCAACACGCCCGTCTCGATCAACGAGGGCGTCATCGCCTGCGAGCGCGCAACGACTCTCGGCGCCGACGGCGCCGCGCTCGTCCGCGAGCTGCTGGGGCTGCTCGGCCACGTCGTCGAGGTCGAGAGCCGCCTGCTATCCGTCGCCGGCACGGTCGGCGGCTGCTCGCCGGCCTTCATCGCGATGGTCATCGAGGCGTTGGGCGATGCGGCCGTCAAGCACGGCATTCCGCGCGCCACGGCATACGAGATGGTGAGCCAGATGGTCGCCGGCACCGCCAAGCTCCAGCTCGAGACGGGGGCGCATCCCGGAGCGATGAAGGACGCGGTGTGCTCGCCCGGCGGCACCACCATTGAGGGCTGTCAGGTCTACCTGAGCCCCACCCGTGACAAGCTCAGCAGCAAAAGTGAGCAGGATATCTGGATCAGCGGCGCCACCGCCGGTGGTTTGGTAGGTCGCTGCGACTATGATCTCACCGTCCGCAACAGCTTCGCCTCCTCCGTGCTGGAGGGCGGCCGCTACGCCGGCGGTCTGGTGGGCTATATCAGCGGCACTCGCACCGTCTATGTGGAACATTCCTACGCTGACTGCTACCTCTACGCCTCCGGCACCACCGGCGGCCTCATCGGCAGCTGCATCGGCACGGCGGATATCACCCTGCGGGACTGCTACACCGCCGGCTTCCAGGAGGCCGACGTCATGGCGGGTCTGGTGGGCGGTGAGCTGTCCTACGGCGACGTCATCGACACCTGTTACAGCGCCAGCGCCCGGCTGAACGGCAGTGAAAAGCTCACCTACTCCACCGCCAAGCCTGCGGATGTCACCACCGACAAGCCCGATATCACCAGCACCTACTATATGTCCCACGGCGACCACGACATGGACGGCACGGTCTTTGCCGA
>USLT01000019.1 GCA_900555585.1 uncultured Collinsella sp. | reverse complement strand
CCCGGAAATCTTGATGGGTTCGTCGTAGATCGCGATCGGCTGCGCGACCCCGGACTCGATGACATTGAAGGTGACGGCGGTCGCCTGGTCGTAGGTCCGCGGGGTCATTTTCTCGACAAGCTTGTAGGTTCCCGGTTCGAGCTCCTCGATACGATGGGGGCCATTCGTGCTTGTCCAGGTTTCGATGACCCTATCCCGAGCGTCGCGGATCTCGAGCACGGCGCCGGGAACCTCCTTCTCGGTCGTGATGTCTCTTTTGGAGATATCGACCTTGGTGCAATCGTTGGACAACTCCATGGTGTGGGATCCGTTGCCGAAGATCAATCCATTCCCATCGACGGTGAGCGCGTGCTCGGTCCAATCGGCGATGTGACCGGCCGGCGCCTTGGATTCGCAGATCAGATAGTCGCCTGCGGGAAGGTGGGGAAAGCGGATCCGCCCGTCAGAGTCGCTTGTGCCCGTTATCGGGAGCTTCCCTCCCTTCAAAATGGTGGGGACCCTGTTCAGCCTCTTGTCCGCCAGCTCGAAGCACGTCGTTTGCCCCTGCTCGACGTTTATGCTCGCAACGCGTTTTCCGTTGACGATGACGGAATGCGGACCGCCCGGAACGGCGGTGGAGGCATATGCGCCCTTTTCATCTAGGGGCTCGAGCTCGATGTCATGGGCTATGGGCTCGCTATCCACATGGCAGGAGATTCCCAGTAGCCCGAGCTTCGCTTTGACCGTGTGACGGCATCCCGCCACGGCCTCGAAGTCGATTTTATGGGTGAGGGACCCGTCTTGGGCGGTGAGCTCGACCGCGTAGGAGCCTGGCGGAAGGAGCGCTCCGTGGGGCTCGGCGACGAGGTTCCCGATCTCGTCTCGAACCGAGACGGAGAGCTGGCCGGTATCGAGAACCAGTTCCGCATGCGTGAAGGATGGCTTGAGCGCCACGGAGTCGCGCGTCGAATCGGTCGATATCGCCACCGCTCCAAAACCCTCCCTTGGCGCGCCGACGGCTTCGTCCTCCTTCTTCCAGATCCAGAAATCGGCTCCCGGCAAGGGGGTTTTCGAGGTGGCGGAGGTTTTCTCGATGACGAGCTCGGTCGGCTGGTTCTCAGCGTGCAGCTCGATTGAGACGATCGGAGTGGAATCGTCCTTGTAACGGAGGACGAACTCGATTGGTTCGGCATCGAGCGCATGGCCTTGGGGCGGCTTCGTCTCCATGAAGGCGTAGCGCGCCGTCCCCTTGCCGAGGGGAAGATCGCCTACGGTCGCGATGCCGTGCTCGTCGGTTGTCGCATGGCCCGCTATTCCGCCCTTGGCGACCTGCATCGCACCCGTCGGGGAGACGATGTCTTCCATGGCGACGACGTCGAACTCGGCGTTCGCGAGGGGCTTGCCGTCGTGGGAGCAGGTTTTGCGGATCGTCGCGGAGCCGGTCGCCGCCTCGTCGTGCAGGGAGACCGCCGTCACCGGATCGGCTTGCCCGTTTTTCCCCGATATCTCGAAGGGGACTTCTTGTTCGCAGATGAGGTATGGGGGAACGGATCGCACCTCGCGCAAGCGGTAGGAGCCGGTCTTCAATGGTTCGGGAAGCGTCACCGATCCGGTCTCATCGGTGGAGAATGTATCGATGACCTCGCGATTCGGGTACGGGGCCCTCATTTCGACGACCTGGTCCTTGGAGTCGATGATCTGGAACGAGAAGCCCTTGAGGGGGACGACGGCCCCATCCGCCCGGTCGCGTTTGACGATCTGCAGGTGCGATTCGAGCCGGCTGTTGTTGACGATGTAGTGCAGCGTCGCGGCGTTCGCCATCTGCTCGGGCGAGATGGTCCAATCATCAACCCGAGCGTAGCCATCGGGTACGGTCGATGCGACTTCTCGCACGGTGTAGCCGTTTCGGTCGTAGGGAAGCGCGCCGCCCGCCCCGTCCGACCTCGTTCCGGTCCCGAACCAGCGACCCTCGCTCGATGCGAAGCCGTCTTTTCCGGTCGTGATGGATCCGACGACCTCGCGCGTGGTGCCGGAGACGATCTCGAAGGAGACTCCCTCTGCGGGCGATTCGAGCTTCGACCCCTCTCCTCCATCGGTCTTGAACTTCGCTACCTCGATATCGAACGCGATGGGCGTCTCTCGGAAGTCGTGCTCGGGGATGAGCGCGATCTGCTGGCTGGTGGAGACATCGGGTGCATCGACGCGATACGTGCGCACGGTCGGGTCGACGAGGTATCCCTCGGGGGCCTTCGTCTCGACGACGCTGATCTCTCCGTAGGGAATGTCCTCGATGCTTAGGATTCCGTTCGAGTCGGTCGTTCCCTCACGCGTCCAGCCAGGGGTGGAAAGCGAGGTCATGCGGTACTCCGCGCCTTCGAGCGTGGCGCCGGGCTGGGGTTCCCCACCGGTCGCCGCATCCTTCTTGGATATCGTCAAGGTGAATCTGCCCGGTTCATCCTTCGTGGAGACCGACCCGCCGGCGTTCCCGGTCGTGAAGGGTATGCGCTCGGGATTGAGGATGAAGCCGTCCGGCGCCTTGCGCTCAAGGGCGTAGTAGCGACGGTTGGGAAGGAGGTTCAAAGATGCCTCGCCACGCTCGTCCGTGGTGATGACGGCCACCTTCTTATCGCCGTCGGCGAGGTAGATGTCGTAGGTCGCCCCGGCTAGCGAGTACTGCTTGTTGCCGTCGGTGACGGATGCCTGCGCGGAGGTCTTGGAGAAAGAGACCTCGACCGTCTTCTCCACCGTTACGAGCGCTTGGAAATCGGCGGTCGGTCCGCTGGAGCTGCTCGACGTGTTCTTGTTGAGCCACAGCGTCGCGCAGCCGGCTTCGGCCCCGCCGCCGCCGCGCTTCTTGTATGCAAGGCCCGATTGGTAGAGCCTCCAGGCGGCATCTTTCACCTTGGGGTCCTTCATGAGCTCCCAACGGAGCATGTATCCCTTGTTGCCGTGGTAGACGCTGCCGTCCGCGTCATGGTGGGTAAGGATGTCGGCGCGCTGGTCTGCGATCGCCAGCCAGACGGCGGCGGCCGTCGCGGCTTCCGAGCGGGCTCGATCCATGCCCTCGAGCGACGCGACCACCGTGCCGTCGTAGCCGTGCCAGAGGACGTAGTCGAGTTCGGGGATGCCCGGACCTCCGTACTTCTCGAGACTCTGTCCCGCGAGCGGCGTGCGAAGCCAGCCCTGGGCGCAGTAGGCGACGTTTCCCGTGCCCTGGTCGACCCTCATGAAATGGCCGCTTCCGCCGGTATAGGGGTTATCCGATATGGACGTCACCCGCAGGCCGCCGCTGGCCCAGGCGGAAGCGCTCGCGGTTCCAACGAGGAGTATGGTGAGCGCGACGGCGATCATCCATGCGGAGAACCTGAACTGACATCGTTTCATGGGCATGTGCCCCTCCTTCCAACGTCATATAGGGAAGAGGAGCGTAAGCGGTCGCGCATCGAGGTCTCTGCCACCGGACGAACGAGCTTGGATGCAAGAATTCCGAGTGGGGTGCGCTGGGTCGAACAAGGCGAGGTGAGGTCCGCTGCGCAATCCGCTATGCCGGTTCGGGAGACCTCTCCGTCGGCCCCGGCGTCATGAACTCGACACAGAAAACGGGCCACGGAATCAGATTCCATGGCCCGTCGTGCGATCGATGGAGCGGGTAACGGGACTCGAACCCGCGAATGTCAGCTTGGGAAGCTGATGCCTTACCACTTGGCGATACCCGCTTGGCTAAGATGGAAGTATAGCACAGCGTTCGCATGGACATATCGACGGACATAAGAACGCATCGCGCGCGCTGGGTCGTTACCGTACAATAGCCTCATACGACCACGCGCGCGGAGCAAAAGGAGCTGCAATGATCGATCGATACACCCGTCCCGAGATGGGGCGCATATTCTCGCTCGAGAACAAGTACGCCATCTGGCAGGAAATCGAGGTCCTCGCGTGCGAGGCGCATGCCGAGCTAGGCGAGATCGGGATCACCGCCGAGGAGGCCAAGTGGATCCGCGACCACGCCTCGTTCGACAAGGATGAGGTCGACGCCATCGAGGCCGTGACCCATCACGACGTCATCGCGTTCCTCACCAATATGGGCGAGCACATCGATTCGTCCGTCGCCGCAGACGATCCGAAGCCGAGCCGCTGGGTTCACTTCGGCATGACCAGCTCCGACCTGGGCGACACAGCCCTGTGCTACATGCTGGTGCAGGCATGCGACATCCTCATCGACGACGTGAAGCACCTGGGCGAGATCTGCCGCCGCCGCGCCTTCGAGGAGCGCGACACCCTCTGCGTGGGCCGTACGCACGGTATCCATGCGGAGCCCATGACGTTCGGCATGAAGTTCGGTAGCTGGGCCTGGGAGCTCAAGCGCGACTACGACCGCCTGAAGGACGCCCGCGCCAACATGGCGTGCGGCGCCATCTCCGGCGCGGTGGGCACCTATAGCTCCATCGACCCCCGCGTGGAGGAATATGTCTGCGAGCGTCTGGGCCTCGTGCACGACCCGTTGTCAACGCAGGTAATCTCGCGCGACCACCATGCTTACCTCGCCGGTGTCCTCGCGACCGTCGCGTCGACCTGCGACCGCATCGCGACCGAGATCCGCAATCTGCAGAAGACCGACACCCTCGAGGTCGAGGAGCCTTTCCGCAAGGGGCAGAAGGGCAGCTCGGCGATGCCGCATAAGCGCAATCCCATCACCCTGGAGAAGGTCTGCGGCCTCTCCCGCATCGTCAAATCCAACGCCCAGGTCGCCTTTGACAACGTCGCCCTGTGGCATGAGCGCGATATCTCGCATTCCAGCGCCGAGCGCGTCGCCCAGGCCGACAGCTTCATCGCCCTGGACCACATGCTCACCTGCCTGATCCGCATAGTCGACGGCCTGATCCTCTATCCCGCCCAGATGATGGCGAACCTTAACAAGACCCGTGGCCTCATCTACTCCTCGAAGGTGCTGCTCGCCCTCGTCGAGACCGGTATCACGCGCGAGGAGGCTTACGAGATCGTCCAGGAGAACGCCATGGCCACCTGGAGGGAGGTCCAGCAATGCTCGGGCACCGAGACCTTCCGCGAGAAGCTCGAGGCTGATCCCCGCTGCACCGTTTCCACGGAGGAGCTCGACGAGATCTTCGATCCCAAGGCGTTCCTCACGCGTTCCGGGGTCATCTTCGATCGTCTCGAGGCGCTCGAGTTCTAAGGAATCGCCCCGCCTGATGGACCGAGAGGACCCGGCCGTCCCCACCATGGGGCGACCGGGTCCTCTTTCGTCGATGCGATGTTGCGGGTGGCTCGCATCGCGCGGGCGTCGCCCCCTAGTCGATCTCGCCGTTCTCGCGAAGTTCCTGGTCGACGCGTTCATCGCGCAGTGAGCAGTTCTCGGTGATCAGGCAGTTCACGCACATGTATTCGCAGGGTATCGCTTCGGAGAGCTGTGCGAGAGAGTACCCCTTGATGCGTAGGTAGAAATCTCCGATGAGAGCGCGGACGGCCTCGACGCCGTAGACCAGGGAGTATAGGCGCGTCTTGGGGACGCCGCCGAGCGCTTCGTCGATCTGATCGGTGGTGATGGCGAGCGCCTGGTCGAAGGTCATGCCGCGCAGCATGGTCGCAAGCACGCAGGCGCATCCGATGGCGGCCAGGCAGCCATGGCTGCGGAAACCGACCTCCTCGAAGGTCTCGGTCTCAGGGTCGATGCGCGCGAACAGCTGCATCTGCACGGTTCCGCGCTTCTCTTTTCCAACGCTGCAGAAGGCGTTGGCGCCGTCCGGTATGCCGCCGTTCGCCGCGTCGGCGATGAGGTCGAGGGTCTTATCCGAGTATTCCGATATAGGTGCGTCGTTCTCGATCTGATACATGTCGGGCGTGCGGAGGAACGGGGTGTCCTCGGTCAGATGCTGTTTGGCCATGGTGTCCTTTCTATCTCGCGATGCCCCATCGGGGCCGCGCGATGCCTTGCGGGTCTGGAGGGGCGGCTGCGCCTGCGCGCGGCGCTAGGGATTGCGGACCTTTTCGACCCCGAACCACTCGGCGAGGGCTTTCCCCTGGGCGTCGCTCAGGTACAGGGTCGAGAAGAAGAACTGCTCGTTCTCGCTGGTGGCGCAGGTGTGGATGTCGCTGAAGGCCTCTTCTCGCGACGCGGCCGCGAAGATCTCCCGCGTCTTGTCCGTCGGCCACAGGTAGGGCGGGTTCATGAAGGACAGGATGGAGACCGGTCGGGGGTAGGTCCGCGACTCCGAGCGGACGACGTCGATGAAGGTGGAGACCTCGTCGCTCTCGGTGGTCAGGAAGAGGGCATGGGCGAAGCTGTGGGAAAGCAGGGGCTTCGAGTACAGGTAGACGCCCTTCTTTCCGTAAAGCAGGACGACGTCGGAAACATCGGGATCCGGTAGCGGCTCGTGCTCGCCCAGTTCGCGCCCCTCGAGCTGGACCTCGAGCGGCGCCGGCGCCTGCATGGCGCCCATGGCGGGGGAATCTTCGGCGTGCTCGTGCGTCTCGATGTAGTCGATAAGGGATTCCTCGAACGAGTCCGCGTCCGTGCCCGCGGGGGCCATGGCGAGTCGCTTCCAACGTGCGGGCGTGGTGAGCTTGCCCTCGTAGGAGCGCTGGCGCATATCGGAGAGGGCCCGATCCCAGGATCGTATGAGCTCGTTGCGGGCGTCGATGGCGGCGGATTGCTCATCGGCTATCTCGGGGGCCTCGGCTCCCCCGCGCGGTACCTCGGTGGACTCTTCTTGCATCGGGTGCCTTTCGGTTCGGGATGGGCGTTAAACGACATCGGTGCAATCCAGTGTAGTACAAGGTATACTAAACCATCGCCTAGAAGAGGTGACCGATCGCCATAGCAGCAGGTTATCGGCCGTGTGATGCAAGCTGAGGAGTTGAAAGCGTGCCGCAGGACAACCAGGACCGCACCAGTATGCCCCCGTTGGGAGATGATGCGTATCGGGTCCTCGTCCCTCCCGCGCTCGGACTCGGGTTGTCGTCGGCGGCGGTCAGCCTCTGCACCCAGTGCGCGCACAGCATCACAGGCGCCTCCACGTCCCTCGGGTTCATCTCCTTCTTTTCCGCTTTGGTCATCGGCGCGCTCTTCGTCTCGACGCTTTTCGTCAAGCGATATGCAAAGCGGGCGGTCCATCTCTCGATGTTCGTGTCCGTGCATATCGCGGGGCTGTGCGCCCTCGCCCTCGGGGCGTCCGCGCTCTTCGGTTCCGTGCCCGCCGGCGCGACCGCCCTCGCCCTCGGCGCCGGCGTGACGGTCGGAAGCACCATGCTCGAGTTCTACTGGCTGCGCAAGCTGAGGGGGATTTCCGCGCAGGCGGCCGTCGTCGTCGTGTTCAGCGCGCTGGCCTTGGGTGAGACCGTGACGTATGCGCTCAGCTTCTCAGGCGAGTCCGTCTGGTATCTCGCCGGCGCCGTGTTCTCGTTCGCCCAGTTCGCGGTCGTCCGCGCATCTCGCGCTCTGGACGTACCGAGCGAGGCCTTCCCAGCTGTCTCTGAGTCGTATTTCGGCACCGACGAGAACCGCTTCTCCAACCGCAGCTTCCTGATGGTCGCCGTCCTGGGGATCTTGCTGATTTCGATTCCCATCGGCATGGGCCGCGGCTTTCCCTACGGTGACTCCATCTATATGAGCATGGTCCCGCGCCTGATGATCCTCGTATTCGTGTGGTTCGTCTCGGTGCTCTGGGTCGGCCATGGGTTGAAGTCGCGCATGCGCAAGCTCACCACGAGCATCTGGGTGGTGATGCAGGTGCTGTTGGCGCTGGGAGCGGTCTTCTTCGCTATCTGGCCCAAGACGGTGAGCATCGGCGCGTCCTTCGTCATGGCCGCGTCCCTCGTGCTCACCGCCTTCGTGTGGTATATGACCATAGCCTTCGTCAGCTTCGGTTGGAGGGATCCGTTCTACTACGCCGCGGCGGGTTGGATCTCCGTCAACGTACTGACGTTTTTCGGGATGCATATCGATGCCCTGGTCACCCGGGCCATGCCTCAGAACGCTCCCGTCATCATCTCGGTCATGAGCTTCTTCGTCTTGGCGTCCTCGCAATTGGTGTTCACGAGGCTGCTCGCGGCGCCGTCCGAGCGCGCCGAGACCGAGTTCGACCGAAGCCGTCGGGCGGGCGATCCGATCACCCAAGAGGATGTGCGCCGCATCCCCCTCATGGGCGTCCTCGCGATCGCGCCCCAGACGGAGGTTCCCATGGTGAATCAGCGCCCGGACGTTCATATAGCGACGTCCGTCATGGCCATGGCTCAGCGATTCGGGCTGACGGGCCGCGAGGTCGAGGTCTTGACGCTTTACGCCCTGGGTCACACGCAGGCGCGCGTGAGCGAGGAGCTCCAGCTCTCGACCAATACCGTCCATACGCACATCAAGCGCATCTACGATAAGACCGACCTCCATTCTCGCCAGGAGATCTTGGACTACATCGCCGAGTACGGCGGATAGCCGATCGGTCGACCGCGGGCTTCGCACCGCCCGGGCACCGGTTCGGCGCGGTCTCCATGCCGCTCGCGGCCGGCCCCAACCGTTCGCGGATGAATCTTGTGTGCTCCATGATGCCCCGACCATCGCTGCCGAGCGCTGGATCGGCTGGGGCCATGACTGGTTCGATACTGCCCAGATGTCTCCCAATATCATCAAAACACAAGGTAGATAATGTACCCTGTAACAGGTGACACGGTTTTGCATGGCTTTTTCGGAAAAATACCCATAAGCAGGTGAGCGATTTCACCGCTCTTGACGCACAATTCATACTAACGGCTCGGACTGTGTCGCCTCAGTCCTAGCTAGATAGTACGGCGCGGCGCACCGATTTCCGGCGCGTCGCGTATAGCTGCAAAGGGAGGGAACTATGAAAGAGAACACCGCCTTGGAGCAGGTTGGCTCCGGCGCGGATCGCCTCGACTCCTTCTTCACCCGTCGTGGGTTCGTGAAGGTCTCGGGCGCGTTCGTCACGAGCATGGTGGCGCTCGGCCTTCTGCCGGACACCGCCGCCGCGGCTCCCACGAGCTCGAAGGGCAAGGTCGATTACTACGCGACCCCGTCTCACGTGCTCAAGGTGAACCGCGCTCGCTGCACCGGCTGCCAGCGCTGCGAGATGAGCTGCACGCTCCAGAACGACGGCGTGTCTCAGCCCGCCGCCGCCCGCATCCACGTGCACGACGGCTACCAGTACGGTAAGGAGCTCGGTAGCGGCGACGGCATCTTCTATTCTTGCGAGTGGACGATCCGCACCTGCTACATGTGCAAGACGGCCCTGTGCCAGACCGCGTGCCCGCAGGGCGCCATCGTCACCGACGACAACGGCATCCGCCATGTCGACGCGGACAAGTGCGTCGGCTGCGGCACCTGCGTCGCCGCCTGCCCCTACCACATGCCCGTGGTGAACACCGAGACCGGCAAGGCGTCCAAGTGCATCGCCTGCGGTCGCTGCGCCGCGCAGTGCCCCAACGGCGCGATCGAGCTCATCGAGTGGGAGGACGTGAGCCACTCCTCCGGCCCGACCCGCCAGGAGCACCCCTGGCCGCTCGTCTCCGAGCAGCAGGACTTCGTCGCCGGCGGTAAGACCGCGTAAGGAAAGGGATAAGTAAATGGCTGAAACCTCTTACGGTTGGGCTGGCTGGATCGCCCGCGTCAACCTTACGAGCGGTGCTATCACCGAAGAGTCCGATGTCGAGATGCAGAAGGACTACATCGGCGGCATGGGCTTCGCGAACAAGATCATGTACGACGAGGTCCCCGCTGGCGTCGATTGGATGGACGAGGAGAACAAGGCCGTTCTCGCCGTCGGTCCTCTGACCG
>USLT01000018.1 GCA_900555585.1 uncultured Collinsella sp. | reverse complement strand
CGAAGAGGCCGAGGACGGAGCCGGCGACGAAGACGGTAGTGCCGATGACGATCATCTTGCGCAGGGACAGGAAGTCACCGAGCGAGCCGTAGACGACGCACACGATGCCGAGGGCGATGCCCGGGATCGAGGTGATGAGGGGGGCGAGGTTGGCCTGGCCGAGCTCGTTACCGATGTTGACGTAGATCATGCCGAACGCCTGCTGCATCAGGACGCCCAGCGTGAAGATGGCCAGAACAATCGGGACGGCGACCTTCGCCATCTTGTTCAGCTCGAGCCATTCCGGAGTCCCCTCCTCGGGAACGGGAATGCCGTTCTGCTTCACGTCTGCCATGCAAATCTCCTTTCTTATTTGCTAACAAGGCGACATATGTTCAGGCGGCTCTATGCCGCGCATGAAACCTAGGTGATCGGCGCGGACGGCGTCCGCGGCGATTGCGCGACGCTAGACCAGGTCCAGCTCCGCGAGCTTGGCCTCGACCTCGCGGCGAAGCGGGATCGAGGGTGCCGCGCCCGGGCGGGAGACGGCGATGGAGGACGCCGCGGAAGCGACGAGCAGGGCGCGTCGCGGATCGGAGCCCGCCGCGCGCTCGGCAAGGTAGTAGCCGGTAAAGGTGTCACCGGCGGCGGTGGTGTCCACGGCATCGGTCTTGAACGCCGGCTGGAAGACGGGCTCGGAGCCCTTGCGGGCGTAGTAGGAGCCGTCCGCGCCGACCGTCAGGACGACCTCGGCTGCCGGGAAGCGGTCGCACATCGCGGCGAGGAGCTCCATGGCGGTGCCGTCGACGCCGGTGATCGCGGCCGCCTCGCCCTCGTTGAGGATGAAGCAGTCGACGAGGTCGAGCGGGCACTCCAGCAGGGCGTCGTTGACCGGTGACGGGTTGAGGATGACCTTCATGCCGCGCTCGTGCGCGCCCTCGATGGCGTTGGGGACGCAGCTGGTCTCGTTCTGCAGCAGCACCCAGTCCTCGGGCTTGAAGGCGAGCAGGGTCGTGTCGATCAGGCCCGCGCCGATGAGGCGGTTGGAGCCGCCGTGGAGGATGATGCAGTTATCGCCCTCGCTATCGCGCTGGATGATCGCGTGGCCGCTCGAGTGGCCCTCGGCGGTTCCCACGCGGCTGACGTCGACGCCGGACTCGAGCATGAGGTCGCGCAGGAAGCCGCCCTCGTCGCCGACCAGGCCGGCGTGCGCGACGTCCGCGCCGGCTCGGCCGAGCGCGATGGACTGGTTCAGGCCCTTGCCGCCCGCGAAGACGCTACGGCACGTGGAGGAAATGGTCTGGCCCTTGCGAACGAAGGACTCGACGTCGTAGACGTAGTCGATGTTGAGCGAGCCGATGTTGACGACCATCATCTACGCCTCGCCCCCCAGCTTGCGGACGAGCGACATGCGGAAGATCTCCGCGCAGTCCTCGCGCGTCAGGCGGCGGACCGAGCCGATGGCGTGGTCGTCGCCGAAGAACTCGATCTTATCGAGCATGGGCTCGATGCCCTCCTCGCCGACGCCGACCTCCTCGAGGCTGACCGGCATGCCGAGGTCCGCGAAGAAGCGCTCGCAGGCGTCGATGCCCGCGCTCGCGGTCGCGGCCACGTCGAGGGACTCGTCGCGGACGTCGAAGACCTCGCGGGCGAAGCGGGCGAAGCGCTCCGGGTTGCTCGAGCAGACGTAGCGCATCCAAGACGCCATGACGGCGGAGATGGTCGCGCCGTGGGCGATGTCGTACAGGGCGCTGAGCTCGTTGGACAGCGCGTGGGTCGACCAATCCTGGTTGCGGCCCATGCCCAGCGAGTTGTTCTGGGCGACGGTTGCGGCCCACATGATCTCGGAGCGCAGGGCGTAGTCGTCCAGGTTCTCCATGAGCTCGGGACCGACCTCGACGATGGTGCGCAGGACGCCCTCGCTCATGCGGTCGAGGATGCCGAAGTCCGCGTCGTCGGTGAAGTAGCGCTCGCACACGTGGCAGAACATGTCCACCAGGCCGCAGGCGGTCTGGCGCGCGGGCAGCGTGCAGGACAGCTGCGGGTCCATGATGGCGACGGCGGGGCGGACCACCGGATGGCTCACCAGGAGCTTGGCGTGCTCCGCCTCGTTGTTGACGACCACGACCTGGCTCGACTCGCTACCGGAGGCGGGGCAGGTGAGGACGGCGACGACCGGCAGGGTCGCCACGGGCTCGGCCTTGCCCAGGAACAGGTCCCACACGTCGCCGTCGTAGGCGGCGCCGAGGCCGATCGCCTTGGCGGAATCGATGGCGGAGCCGCCGCCCACGGCGACGACCGCCTCGAGGCCGTGCTCGCGGCACAGCGAGATGCCCTCGTAGACGAGCTCGAGCCGGGGGTTGGGCTGCACGCCGCCGAGCTCGACGAACTCGACGCCGGCGGAGCGCAGGCTCTCGCGCAGGCGCTCGAGCAACCCGCTCGCCTCGAGGTAGTCGCCCCCGTCGTAATGGAGGAGCACCTTGGAGGCGCCGAGAGCGCGGGCCTCGCTGCCGCAGCGGTCCTCGGCGGCATGGCCGAAGACGAAGCGCGTGGCGATCTGGATATCAAAATCGTTGAGCATGAATCAATCTCCCAACAGTAGTTCTCTCAGTCCGGTCGATTCCCCGGCGACGCGGTCCGGGTTCTCGGCGAGCAGGCGCCCGACGCTCCCGTCCCCGTAGGTGACGCCGATGCTCGCGATGCCCGCGGCGCGGGCCCCGGCGACGTCGCCCCACGAGTCGCCGACCATCGCGCAGCGCGCGGGATCGGCGCCCTGGCGCTCGATGGCGATGCGGATCATCTGCTCCTTGGTGAGCTCCGTCCCGTCCGGGCCGGAGTCGGCGCAGACCCATCCGTCGAAGAGCGGCGCCCAGCCCTTGATCGACAGCAGGCGCTCGAGGGCGCCCTGGGGCTTGTTCGTCACGATGCGGTTCGCGACGCCGCGCGCGCGGAGCTCGACGAGCAGCGACTTGATGCCCGGATAGAGCTCCGTGCGCGGATGGGCGCTGATAGACCGGTAGTGAACGCGAACGTCGCGTTCGAATCCCGCGAGGTCCGCGGGGTCGGGCGCGGGCACGAGGCTCGCGAAGATCTCGGACATGGGGAGGGCGAGGTTCTCGTCGTCGTCCTCGAATCCGAAGGGGAACCTCCTATCCCGCTTGGCTGCGGCATAGGCAAGGGATCCCCAGACGTCTCCGCTGGTGCTGGCGAGGGTGCCGTCGAAGTCCCACAGCACCATCGCCCCTCCCGGACGCCCCTGCGCGAGGACCATTAGGCGTAGTTCCCGAGCGTGGTGTACAGCAGGTCCATGAAGCGGTCGAAGTCGAGCTCCAGCGCGCCCTCGGCGTTGGTGCCCTCGCCGCGCAGGGTCATCTGCGGGTCGCGCTCGATGTCGACCTTGGGGTCGACGCCGCGCAGGTGGCGGTAGTCGCAGACGGTCATGCCGCGGGTCAGGGTGCCGTTGAGCTCGACGTCGATGTGCATGGGCGCGGCCAGGATCAGGGACGGGTCGATGATCCACGCGACGGCGCAGGCGTCGTGCATGCACGCGATCGGGGGCTCGCCCAGAGCGATGTCCTGCTGGATGAAGAAGTCGGTGAGGTCGGCGGCGAAGTTAGCGGCCTTGGTGCCGATCTCGCGGAACTTCTCCATGTGGGGGATGCCGATGCAGCACTGGCGGGTCAGGTTGATGCCGGCCATCTTGACGTGGGCGCCGCAGTTGAAGACGCGGTAGGCGGCCTCGGGGTCGACGAAGATGTTGAACTCCGCGGCGGGGGTCCAGTTGCCGAAGGTCACGGAACCGCCCATGATGCAGATCTCGCTCACGCGCTCGGCGATCGCCGGCTCGCGGTTGAGGGCCGCGGCGATGTTGGTCAGCGGGCCGGTGGCGATGATGGTGACGTCGTCGTTGGCCATGACGGTGTCGACGATGAAGTCGACGGCGTGCTGGTCGCGGGCGGCATGGGTGGGCTCGGGGAGCACCGGGCCGTCGAGGCCGGTCTCGCCGTGGAACTGCGGGGCGGTCACCAGCGGCACGGCGAGCGGGCAGCTGTGGCCGGGGTACACGCCGATCTCGTCGGCCTTGCCGAGGACCTCGAGCGTCTTGATGGCGTTGCGGGTGACGTTCTCGAGCGTGCAGTTGCCGCCGAGCGTGGTGATGCCCAGGACGTCGAGGTGCTGGACGGCGAGCATGATGCCGAACGCGTCGTCGTGCCCGGGGTCGCAGTCGAGGATGACCTTCTTCTTCTCCATGGTGCTGCCTTTCGTGCTAGTTGAATGAATCGATGAACGCCGCGAGCTGCTCGGGCGTGGGGGTGTTGCGGGCTCCCTGCCGGGCGACGGCGTAGCCCGAGACCGCGTTGCCCTTCTCGAGGGCCTCCTGGAGGGAGCCGCCCTCCAGCAGCGCGGCGACGAAGCCGGCGTTGTACACGTCGCCGGCGCCGATGGTGTCCTCGACCTCGACCTTGAAGGCCGGGGCCTCGAAGACGTCGGTGCCGCTGATGGCGACCGAGCCGTTGGCGCCGTCGCGCACGACCACGACGCGGCCGTCGACGGCGAGCGCGCGGGCGTTCTCGCGCCAGGTGCCCTCGCCGAGGTAGGCGAACTCCTCCGGACCGGAACCGAGCAGGTAGTCCACGTAGGGCATGACGGCCTCGAGGGCGCGCGCGAACTCGGGGTCTAGCACACCGTCGTCGACGCGGAGGTTCAAGTCGAGCGAGGTCGGGACCCCGGCCTCGCGCGCCTCGCGGTACATGCGCGTGATCGTGGAGCGGGCGGAGGTGTCGTACACCAGCGACATGCCCGAGGAGTGAAACCAATCGGCGGAGCGCAGGGCCTCGAAGTCGACGCGGTCCTCGTCGATCACCTTGAAGGACTGCTTCTCGCGGGGCCAGCCCCACAGGTAGCGCTCGCCCGCCTCGTCGACAAAGGCGAACACGCCGACGGTGTTGAGCTCGCGGTCGCACACGAGCCCGGAGACGTCGACGCCGCGCTCGGCGAGGTCGCGGGAGGCGAAGGCGCCGTAGGGGTCGTCTCCGACCGTTCCGACGAAGAGGACGTCGAGTCCGAGCCGGGCCGCGGCCGCGGCGGTGTTGGAAGACGTTCCGCCGCCGACGACCTCGGGGTTGGGCCAGATGGTGGCGGCGTTCTCGCCCGCGCCGAGGCGGGGGAACTGGACCACGATATCGACGTTGGCGTCACCCGCGACGACGACTCTAGGCATTCCTGGCCGCCTCGCAGAACGCGATGACCTTGGCCTCGTCCTTGCAGTGCAGGGTGTTGGCGCGCTCGTCGTCGTAGTTGGTGTGGGTGTAGGAGTCGACGCCGTAGGGCTTGGTCTCGTGGATGGCCTCGGTGACGTTGTGCTCGTCCAGGCCGCCGGCGATGATGCAGCGGACGTCGGTCGCGGCGACGATAGCGGCGTCGATGGCGCGGTCATGGGTGAGGCCGGTGGCGCCGATGTCGCCGGCGGTGGGGGCCTTGGTGTCGATCAGGAAGAAGTCGGAGACGGGCTCGTAGGCGCGGACGTAGTCCATGACGGGCTGGTCCTCGAGGGGGACGCCGGCGAGGACGGGGATGGCCTGCATGATCTCGAGGCCGGGGAAGCGGCTCTTGAGCTCGGCGACCTGCTCGGGGGAGATGCCGTCGATGTCGCCGGAGAGGTGAAGGACGTCGGGCATGGCGGCGCGGAGGTCCTCGGAGATCTCATCGATGTCGGTCGAGCAGGTGAGGCCGATGCGGACGGCCTCGGGCTGCACGCCCTCGAAGATCTCCTTGGCCTGCTCGCAGCTCAGCTGGCCGGGGGTGTGGTTGATGTGGCCGTAGGAGACACCGATGTGCTTGGCGCCGTGGCCGACGACCATCCTGGCGTCCTCGACGGTGCGGATACCGTAGATCTGAACAATGACGTCGCTCATCTATGAGCTCCTTTCTGCTTTGACGCCCTCGATGAGGGAGTCAACATCGAACACGACTTTATTCATGCCGGCCGCGGACGCGACGCGCGTCACGGGGGCGGGGATGACGTAGGACTGCTTGAGCAGCTCGGGCTGGGAGAAGACCTCCTCGACCGAGCCCTCGACGAGCACCTTGCCGTGGCACATGACCACGACGCGCTCGAAGCACTTGCACACGAACTTGACGTCGTGCGAGATGGTGATGCACAGGCGCCCGGACTTGCGCAGCGCGCGGATGATGCGCTCGAGGCGCGCGTTGCCGGCGAGGTCCTGGCCGCAGGTCGGCTCGTCGAAGATGACGACCTCGGGCTTCATGGTGAGAACCGAGCCGATGGCGCAGAACTTCTTCTCCGCGGGCGTCAGGTCGGCGGGATTCACGTCGAGCTTGCGGGAGAGGCCGACGAGCTTCGCCACGCGCTCGACGCGCTTGGCGATCGCCGCCTCGCTCACGCCGAGCTGGCGGGGGCCGAACTCGAGCTCATGGCGCACGCTCTCCAAGAACAGCTGGTTATCGGGGTTCTGGAACACGTAGCCCACGTGCGCGGACCACTGGGCGCAGCTGCGCTCGTTGATGTCGTGGCCGTCGAGCAGCACCTGGCCGGACGTGGGGCGCAGGATGCCGTCGAAGTGCTTGACGAGGGTCGTCTTGCCGGCGCCGTTCTGGCCGATGATGGCGACGGGGGCCGTGCCGTCCAGCGTGAGGTTCACGCCGTCCAGGGCGCGCATGCCCGGCAGGTACTCGTGGACCAGGTCCTTGATCTCTATCTTCATCGTCCCAACGCCTTTCCAACGCGCTCCGCGCAGGCGCCCTCGGTAAGGGTCACCGGGCCGTCAGCGAGGCCCGCCTCGCTTAGGGCGCGCGAGACGCGAACGTAATCGGGGATATCGACGCCGTGCTCCTCCAGGGCGGGGTCGCTGAAGACCTCCTCGGGGGTGCCGAACGCGATCTGGTTGCCGCGACTGAGCACGAGCACGTGGTCGGCGCAGCGCGCGACGCGCTCCATGTCGTGATCGACCATGACGACGGTCATGCCGTCCTCGTTGAGCTTCTTGACGATGTCGAAGATCTCCTCGCTGCCCAGCGGGTCGAGCTGCGTGGTGCACTCGTCCAGCACCAGGACGCGGGGGTTCATGATCAGCGTGGAGCCCAGCGCGACGCGCTGGACCTGGCCGCCAGAGAGCTCCAGCGGGTTGCGGTCGAGCAGGCCCTCGAGGTGGAGCGGGCCCGCGATCCGCTCGATGCGGCGGACCATCTCGTCACGCGGGACGCCGTGGTTGCCCAGGCCGTAGGCCAGCTCCTCCGCCACGGTGCCGGCGGTGTAGGAGAGCTGGTTGAACGGGTTCTGGAACACGAAGCCGACGTTGCACGAGATCTGGGCGATCGTCTGGTCGGCCACCTTCTGGCCGAGGACGCGGACGCTGCCGCGGCTCTTGCCGTTGAAGTGGTGCGGGACCAGGCCCACCAGCGCGTTGCACAGCGTCGACTTGCCCGAGCCGTTGGGACCGACGACGCACAGGAAGCCGCCCTCGGGCACCTCGAAGTCCAGATGGCGCACCGCGCAGCGCTTGGCATCGCGGTAGCGGAAGGAGAAGTCTTCGATCTTGATGATGGAATCCACGAGCGAACCCCCTTACAGCGGCAGCACGCCGGCCACGCTCGCGATGCGGGCGGCGACGGAAAGTACCAGGACGACGACGCTCGCGATGACCAGCGGCTTGTCGGCCGGCGCGTGGCGGACGACGACGTAGCTGGTGTGGGCGCGCTCGTTGAGATGGAAGCCATGGGTCTCAAGCGTCATCGAGCGCTCCTCGGCGTCGGCGAGCGAGGACATGACCACGGGGCCGAGCAGCGGCACGGTGGCGCGGACGCGGGAGATGATGTCGCCGCCCATATCCAGGCCGCGGGCGACCTGGGCCTCCTGGATGGTCGCCATGCGGCGCTTCATCTGGGGGACGACGTTCAGGCTCGCGAGCACGAGGTAGCCGGCCTTGGGAGGTAGGCCGCGCTCGGTGAGGTCGGCGACGAGCTCGCCGGTATAGGTCGTGCGGTTCATGAGGTAGAAGCCGCCGAGGAAGGTCAGGAGCGTGACGACCGTGGAGAGGGCGTACAGCGTGCCCTCGAGACCGAGGCTCGCGAAGCCGAGGTCCAAAAGGACGGTCTTGTTCTGCGGGCTGTAGCAGCCCTGGATGAGCAGGAGCATCAGGGTGACCGGGACGCCGAAGCCGACCATCAGCTTGGCGAACGGCTTGAAGTACCCCATCGCGGCCGCGAGCGCGAACAGCGCGACGACGATGAGCGCCCCGAGGACGGGGCTCGGGAACACGATCGACGCCAGGCCGAGCACGAGCACGCTCGCCACCTTGGCCGTTGGATTGAGGGCGACGAGCCAGGCGTCGCGGGCGGTTTCATCGGCAACGGGACGCTGTGACATTGTGCTCTCCCTTCTCCTGTTGATGACGCATCGGCAAAAATAATGCGGAGGGGCTCATCGCCCCTCCGCGAAAGGGGGTGGCTGTGGACAGGGCTACAGGTCCTCGTCGTCGAAGTCGAGGTCCTCGTCGTCGATGTCGAAGTCGTCGTCGGAGTCGTCCTCGACGTCGTCGGCGGTCGCGGTCGCGGCGTCGCCGTCGGCGATGCCGGCCATGGCGTACTGGCTGACCAGGCGGCGGGGGATCTTGCGCCAGATGGTGTAGGCGATCAGCACCGAGATGCCCTTATCGAGCAGGTTCTCCAGGATCGCCGAGGAGAAGACGGAGAGCAGGACGTCCTGCAGGGCGACGACGAAGGCCGCCGTGATGACGGAGGTGCCGTTGATGCCCGTGGCGCCGCCGAACACGAACGAGGTGATCAGGGCCGCGGAGACCGCGTTGACCAGGGTGACGGCCAGCCAGACGGCGACGATGCCCGACCTCTTGTTGAAGAAGCCGGCGCGCGCCATGTAGCCGGCGGTGAGGCCGACGAGCACGCTGACGATGGCGTAGGGGAAGTTGACCGGGTTGGCGACGATCGCCAGGAAGAGGTTGGTCAGAAGGCCGGTGAGGGCCGCGACCCAGGGGCCCGCCAGGCAGGCGACCACGAGGGTGCCGATGGTATCGAGGAACAGCGGCAGCTTGAGCATGGAGCACAGCGTTCCGCCGATGAGGTTGATGCCGACCGCGATCGGAATGAGCACGAGAGACTTAGTCGAGAACTGATCTTTGAGCTTCTGTACAAAGGAGGTCTTCTCCGACACGGTAATCCCCTCTCAGACCTTTGTTTTTGGTGTGCTACCTGCACGTTTCTCGTTAGGAAAACATTTTCCTAATTCGTTTTCCTTGGGCAAATATTAACACCGTCCTTACATTCTTCAAATTCCGTCGGCGAACGGTCGGTCTTCGCCCGTAAACGGATTTAGCACCAGGTCGGTTACTATAGACGCACGTAGACAGACCCCCGTACCTTGCAGGAGCCCAGATGGATATCAGCGATATCGCCAAACTCGCCGGGGTCTCCCCCTCGACCGTCTCGAAGGTCATCAACCACAAGGACAGCAGCATCAGCGCCGCCACGCGCGAGCGCGTGCTCAAGATCGTGCGCGAGTACCACTACACGCCCTACTCGCGCTCGCGCGCCACCAAGGACTGGCTCATCGGGGTCGTCTTCCGCTCCCCCATCTCGCTCGACTCCACCCTCGACGGCATCCTCGCCATCGCCCAGGACGCCGGCTACGCGCCCCTCGTCCTCAACAGCAACCTCGACCTCGAGCAGGAGCGCAAGAACCTCGAGGCGCTCAAGAGCACGGGCGCGGCGGGCGTCATCTGGGAGCCCGTCAGCGTCGAGAGCCTGTCGCAGCGGTCCGTCCTCGA
>USLT01000017.1 GCA_900555585.1 uncultured Collinsella sp. | reverse complement strand
GAAGCCGCCACGGCCACCACGGTCGCCACCGCGACCGCCGAAGCCGCCACGGCCGCCGCGCTCGTCATCGTTGTCGAGGCCCATGGCGGTCAGCGGGTCGATGATCTTGGAGAGCATCTCCAGCAGCTGGGCAGCATCCTCGTCGGTGAGGCTGGGGACCAGCGTGTCCTGCTTCTTGGCCAGGATGCCGACGCGGGTGACGGCGTCCTCGCCGGTGTAGACGACGACCTTGCGCATATCGGGCTCGTCAGCGGGCTCGATGCGGGCGACGATGTCGGCAGCCTCGGCCTCGGCCAGCAGGGCGTCGAGCTCGCGCAGGCGCATGCCGAGCAGGTCGGCCATCTCCTTCTGCTCCATCTTGGGCTTGAGCTCCAGGAGCTTGAGGGCGCGCTTGAGGTCCTCCATGCGGGCGGCGCGGGCCTCGGCCTCGCGGCCCATCACGGCGCGGCGGGCACGCAGCAGACGGGCGGCGCGCTGCACCTTATCGAACATATCCTCGTCGAAGCCCTTGGGCTCGTCCTCGGCCTGCTCGGCCTCCTCGACGGTCTCCTCGGCCTCGACCTCAACAGTCTCGGACTCGGTCTCGGGAGCGTTGCACTCCACGGTCTCCTCGGCCACCTCGGCGGCCTCGATGGTCTCTTCCACGTTCTCGTTCATCTCGTTCTCAGACATTCTTTCCTCCTGCGCTTCCGCGCGTGTAAGGCGGCGCGTATCCATCGCCGCATCCAAAACGAGCGCGACAACCTCTTCGTCGCGCTAGCTGGGCCTTTCGACCGCGCTTAAGTGTAACGATGCCGTGCCCGCCAAACGTGCACGGCTTGTGGCTCCACAGGAAAGGCTCAAGCCGTAAAGCTCAAGCCTTTCTCCAAGTATCGCTTTGTTTGCACGCAAGCCAGCATAGAAAACCAGACGTTCTATCTCCCCGCGAGCTCAATAATGGTCGGCAGCAATCCACGAATCGTTTCAGCACTAATCAAGATGCTTTCGGCATGAATCAGCAGCAAGCCGCAGCCCAATTCTCCGACAGCCTCCATTTGAAGTGCCTCATGATGCGCTTCCGACGCTGCACGAAACGCTTCGTCCCCCTGCTGAATCAAATCCTCAGCGCTCTTCCCCGCTTTTACAAGCTCGATAGCCTCGAGATAGAAACTCTTGGCAGTACCCGCAAAGGAGATGATACGAAAGCTGATCGCTTCATAAGGTGGACTCGACAAGGCTCCCCCCGCCGCTTGCTCCTTGGAGCTCTCCTCCTCTGCCATCTTATATCATCCCCTTAATTTGCTGCAGCACTTTAGCGCCATCCATCATGCCGTAAGCCAGCATGTCGATAGCCTCGACAGGCTTACCGCCAGCAGCGCCCTTCACCTTCTCGAGCATAAATCGAATCTGCGGACCAACTAGAACGACATCAGCCCATTCAATGCGATCGGCCATCATTGCCATCGCAACAGCTTGCGCCTCCAGATCAAGCCCCTCGACCCGAGCAGCCTCCTCGATCTTCTTGCACATACTTGCCGTAGAAGCCCCCATGGAGCAAATTAGGAGAACGTTCATCGTTCTTCCTCCTGTTCTTTTTGCAACTCGCGAATTCTAGCAATCAGTCCCTCGATCAGGGTCAGACAGTTAACCACGAAGTAATCCGGATCGCGGCTAGCCCGACATCCCCGCCTCTCGACCAGGATGCAGCGCTCGGTATTAACGCCCAGCGTGCTCGACTTCTCTGCGGTGAAGACGTAATCATCCACGCCCCGCGAGGAGCAACGGTCTTGCACGAACGTCAGATCCTTTGTCTCGCCGCTCTCGCTTACAAAAATGATGAGATACTCGCGATCGTCTCGAAAATCAAGAGGGCTCTTCGTTGCCGCAAAGAACCCGTTCTCGAGCAGGCGGTCGCAGAAATAGCGGGCGACCAGATCGGAATAACCAACACCCATGATGTGAATGCGTTCATAACGACGGGAAGCAAGCACCGAGGCAAGCTGTTCAAGCCGGGCGACGGATTCCCTTGACGCCAGCATGCGGTCACAATGACCTAGCATCCCCAGGCTTATCGAGTGCACCCTCTCGTACTTCAAAGAGTAGAAAAGCTCGCTAAAGCCGTCGAAGCCGAGCTTCTTCGCCAAGCGAACGATGCTTGTCGTCGATACATACGCAGAGCTGGCGACCTCCCGGATCGGCACCCTCTCCTCACCTGAATCGATGCGAGCAACCAGCTCCTTAAGGATGCGGATTTCACTTGCGGAGAGATTATTCCATCGCTCCATCATCTGGATGTCCAACGGCCCCACCTCCATCAGAATCCGACCCGACCGTCTCAACAACCGTACCGGCGAGGACATCGTGAAGCATCATACGCCGTGCGTTGAAGATCATAATCAAGATCGACACGAAGCCCGCGGCCCAGCTGAACCAAACCGTAAGCTGAATCGCGCCCTCATCCAGGAACAACATGAGATAGTTCCTGATGAAGTTGCTAATAGGCGAAAAACAGCCCTCTACGATAGCGATGCAAACCAAATCCCTAAAGAGGAGCCGAACGGCTCCGACGTCAGATCCGTCCTTTACAACAACCCTGATTCGCATCAACCGCTTGCCCAGCGTCTGACCACGCCACAAGCACCTGGGAATCAGGACGTACAGCGCAACTTCGATGAGCAGCAACGACATCAACAGAATCAATTGCATGTTGTCAGGAAAGAATGTCAGTGGCAATGCCCCCGCGTAGACCTTACCCGTCAAGGAGAATGCTGCGCACAACAAGACGGCGTTCATCAAGATGAGGGCAAGGTACCAATCGATAAAATACGCAACGAACCGTCGAATCATCGCCGCATCCTCTCAAATAGAGCAATCACGATAGCGATCGCCGGGGCGACGGCAACATCGCCCCGGCTCAGAGGCTATTCCGCAGTGGCGGCATCATTTCCGGACTGCTCCGCCAACTCCTTTTCCTCCTGCATGTACTTGCGATCAAGCACCTTGATGAAGGGCCAGTAGAAACAACCTTGCAGCGTGAGCAGCGCGATCTGGAGCGCGCCACCGCGCCAATCGCCGCACATCATCCAACCGCCAAACGGAGCTGGCAACGTCCAAGGTACGGGCACTCCCGTCGGACGCGGAACGATGCCGGTCTCCATCGCAATGTAGGCGATGGCAACACACACAAGCGGACCGAAGACATACGGGATAAGGAGCATGGGGTTCAGAACGATCGGCAAGCCGAAGGTGACGGGCTCGTTGACGTTAAAGATGCCGGGAATGATAGCACCCTTGCCAACCGCCCTCAGGCGATCAGACTTGCACATAAACACCATCTCGATACAGAGCGGAAGTGTAAGGCCCGTACCCGTAAGGAAGATGATCATATCGGTAAACGCAGTCGTCGCGACAAATGGACGCAGAGCCAGGGCATCGGCAGTGTAGACTTCGAAGTTCGCTGCTCGAGCAGCCTCCCACAGGGGACCCATAACAGACTGCACGACATTCGTTCCGTGGATACCGAAGAACCAAAGGAAATCGTTGAAGAACGCCGCGAGCAGGGTTCCGGGAAGCGTGGTGCCCACAGCCGTCAAAGGCATCTGCAGGATACCGTAGATAAGCTGAGATGCGGTGACGTACGGGGTTGCTTGAATCGCATAGCGAGCGACCAAGAAGGTCGCCGCACAAATGGCGGCGGGAATAAGCGCGGCGAATTGCGACGAGATGAACTCGGGAACAGCCGCCGGCATCTTAATGGTCAGGTTATGCCTGATGCAAAACGCGTATACCTGTCCAGTAAAGATCGCAATGATCAAGCCCAAGAACAGCGTAGTCGCTGTAAACTCTCCAAGCGAAATCATGCCGTTCTCATCCGCATGGATGAGCATGAAGAAACACATGAACGAGATCACGACGGCAGGCATAGGGGCAACGTCGTTACGACGAGCGAGCTCGTAAGATGTTCCACTCATCGCCACGAGGCTCAAAAGCCCCATGGTCGCCGGATTGAGGATTCCCCAATTCCAGTCCGCCCATATCTGCTCTCCCACAAGACCAGCCATGAACTTCTGGAATGCATCGAGCGGGAAGTCGCTGATGATGCATGCAAATGCGCCAACTAGCAGCAAAGGGGTCGCAAGCATCATACCGTACTGGATCGCCATCAAGAATTTATTCTCTTGGATCTTTGCCGCGATGGGATAGATATGGCGCTCAAGCATGCTTGTAAGCTTGTCCATTATTTCCATCTCCCTTCAAAAGGCTAGCTAAAGTCAGGCCATTCGTCACCGTTCGCCGCCTTGAAATCGGCGATCATCTTCTTGGCGACGTCCGCGTCATACACCAGTCGATTCTCGGTAAACGCCTGGAGAAGCTTCAGGTCATCATGCTCCAGAATCGCATCCACAAGCAGTTTCTCGCATGCGTACTGGTTTTCAAGAAGCCCCTTTTCAAATGCGGGGACCTCGCCGACCTGCATGGGCATCAGCTCCTGTGCGCCCGCCAAGCAGGCGACTTCGAGCATCATCCCAGGGTCAAGATTCGGGCAGATTCCATTATTCTGCATCATCACGAGAGTCGGCTCATAGGAATTGTTGACGATGGACAGCACAAGCTCAACAAGATAGGCGGCGTGGACGTCATTGTCCGCATAAACCGTCTCCACCCCAAGGTCCCGTATGCTCGCGCGCTTCGCCGCGATCTTCTCGGACAAATCGTACTTCGTCCCCTTCATGCGCCCCAGCTCGGAAATCTCACGGCACCAGGCGAACACCTCGCGCTCGCGGCCCGCAATAACCTCGTCGTAACGCGTATGCTCAAGGCTGTAGTGCGCATACGTACGGTCTGGATACATGTAATACAAGTTGTAGGAATTCGGCAGGGAGTACGGGAAGTCCCGAATCATCTCGAGATGATCCAGGAAGGTTATAGCCCAATGGTCCTCAGGCCCCCTAATGCGCGACCGGAACTGCTCGTGCAGCTCGTCATAATTATCGACAATATAGGCAAGCAGCTCGGGGAGCAGATCCTCACCCGTCTCACGGTCGAGCAGGCGGGTAAACCAGCCAAAGTGGTTAAGACCGAAGTACACCGGCCAGACCTCGGAGCGCTTCTTGCCAATCAGAGGGAGATAGTGATTCAGGACATCTGGCGGCATATCGCAGATGTTCACCAGGCGCTTATCACCAGGGAAGAGGCGCTTTGTCGCCTCCGCGACGATTGCGGCAGGGTTCGCATAGTTAATGATCCACGCATCGGGAGAGCACTCGCGAATATCGCGCACGAGCTGAATCATCGCAGGCACGCTACGGATACCGTACGCAAGACCACCCGGCCCACACGTCTCCTGCCCGATGCGCCCATATTTATAAGGGATCTTCTCATCGTCGTTTCGAAGCCCCATACCGCCGGCGCGAATCTGGACCAAAGCAAAGTCGATATCCTCGAAAGCTTCCCGCTTGTCAGTCGTATACGAAAACTCAAGGCCTTCGTAATACTCGCGGAACATAACCTCACCGAACCGACCAACGATCTCCTGTCGATCAGCATCGATATCGTAAAGCGTGACCTTCCTCAATGGAAAAGAATCCTGCAGGAGGCATAGCAGCTCGATCATATCGGGTGTATACGTGCTGCCGCCTCCGCAAATCACAACAGAATAGCGTTTCATCACTCCTCCTTGTGAAAGCAAGGTGCTTGCATTTCCGAAGTTGCAAATGGGCCCATGCAAATTCGTATAACGCCACTGTATTCAATTGGTTTCTTTTGTTTGCTACCAGGAGCAAATTAGAAAGCAGGTCCAAACAATGGAACATGTTACGCGTCAAAGGACCAATAATGCCCGCAAGCGGTTCAAATCGATATAGGCTTTCAGAAAAATGTGCTATCTACCTTTGAATTGTTAACTATGACTGACCAATGGGTGCGCAAGAGATGCGTAACATGTGACGCCCATCCAATAGGATACGCGCGGAGGGCATGCAGAGAGGGCCTCGCCTCATGAAAAGGCCCAGGCCGTAGAGCCTGAGCCTTTTCGCAACGATGCATCCCGAGTCGCTCCAAGCCACGCGGATCGCTTTGGGCAAGAAAGGGAAAACGCCTTGCGGTGCAACGAGCGGGGTAAGCGTGGCACAGGGCGCCCCGGCGATCGACTAGTGCTGGCGGTAATGGGCGAAGAAATCCGCCAGGTCCTCCATCGACTCCTCGAGCACGTCCATGCGCGGCAGGTAGACGATACGGAAGTGGTCCGGCTCGCCCCAGTTGAAGCCGCCGCCGCGGGTGATGAGGATCTTCTTCTGGTGCAGCAGGTCGAGCGCGAACTGCTCGTCGTCGGTGATGTTGAACTTCTTGACGTCCATCTTGGGGAAGATGTAGAACGCCGCCTTGGGCTTGACGGCGGTGATGCCGTCGATCGCGTTGAGCGCCTCGTAGACGTAGTTGCGCTGCTCGTACACGCGGCCGCCGGGGCGGATGTACTCGTTGACGCTCTGGTAGCCGCCCAGAGCCGTCTGGACGATGGACTGCGCCGGGACGTTGGAGCACAGGCGCATGTTGGAGAGCATGTTGACGCCCAAGATGAAGTCGCGCATGCAGCGCTTGTTGCCCGACAGGATCATCCAGCCCACGCGGTAGCCGCAGATCATATGGCTCTTCGACAGGCCCGAGAAGGTGACGCAGGGCAGGTCGGGCGCGAGGCTCGCGATCGAGATGTGCTGGTAGCCGTCCATGATGAGGCGGTCGTAGATCTCGTCGGAGAAGATCATGAGCTGGTGCTTGCGGGCGATCTCGACGATGCCCTCCAAGATCTCCTTGCTGTAGACCGCGCCCGTGGGGTTGTTGGGGTTGATGATGACGATGGCCTTGGTGCGGGCCGTCACCTTCTTCTCGATGTCATCCAGATCGGGGTTCCACTCGTTTTGCTCGTCGCAGACGTAGTGGACGGGGTTGCCGCCCGCGAGCGTGACGCAGGCGGTCCACAGCGGGTAGTCGGGGCTGGGGATCAAGATCTCGTCGCCGTCCTCGATCAGCGCGTGCATGGCGAGCTGGATGAGCTCGGACACGCCGTTGCCGGTGTAGATGTGCTTCATCTCGACGCCGGGGATGTGCAGCAGCTGCGCGTACTGCATGATCGCCTTGCGCGCGGAGAACAGGCCGCGGGAGTCCGAGTAGCCCTCGCACTCGGTGAGCTGCTGGCGCATGTCGAAGACGACCTCGTCGGGCGCGCGGAAACCGAAGGGCGCCGGGTTGCCGATGTTGAGCTTGAGGATGCGGGCGCCGTCCTCCTCCATGCGGCTCGCCTCGTCGACGACGGGGCCGCGGACATCGTAGAGGACGTTATCGAGCTTGGAGGATTTCTTGAACTCGCGCATGGGGGTGCTCCTTTGCGGTTGCGCTGCAGGGGTGTCGACAAGGGTGCGGGGGGCGGACGCTGGAAGCGCCACATCGACCGGAGCCGAGGCGGGACGTGCGGGGCCGGCCCCCGAGAGCCAGCCCTCCCCCACGCCCAGGATCGCCGCGAGCAGCGCCATGACGTCCGGCCGCGGAACCGTTTTACCGGAAACGTATTGGCTGACCTGGCCCTTCCCCAGCTTCTTGCCCTGGGCCTCCGCCGCCCTGATGAGGTCGACCTGCTTCATGCCGCGCTCGGCCATCGCGCGCGCGAGTCGATCGGAAAACGCCGAATCTGCCACCGCCGCCTCCTTAGGTTCAATTTGGACGTGCCGTCCGGACTGTTGCTTGCCGATTTTGAACCATATAGTTCAATTTGGGTGAGTGTATCGCAAGAAGAATTGAACTTTTGCAACGTTTCGGCGAACATACGATATCCAAACCGGTGGGAGCGCGGCGCGTCGACGGCGCGGGCGCGCACAAAAGCGCCGCGGCCCGAGGGGAACCGATCCCTTCGGGCCGCGGCGTCGCAGCGATTGCATGGCGCCCGGATCGCAGCGGTGCGCCGGGGGCTAGATGACGTAGTCGATCCCCCGCGGGGAGCAGCACAGGTCGGCGAGCGTGACGCTGTCGAGGTAACCCGAGATCATCCCGTCGAGCTTCTTCCACATGCCGACGGTCGGGCAGTTACCCGAATTGTCGCAGCCCTGGCACTGGCCGTCCAGGCACGACACGGGCGCGAGGCTGCCCTCCGTCAGGCGCAGGATCTGGCCGGCGGTGTAGTCCTCCGGCGAGCGCGTCAGGCGGTAGCCGCCGCCCTTGCCGCGCATGCCCGAGAGCTGGCCGTCGCGCACCAACGTCGCGAGGATGTTCTCCAGGTACTTCTCCGAGACGCCCTGGCGCGCGGCGATCTCCTTCAGCGGGATGCGACCGTCGCCCTGATGCTCCGCGAGGTCGACCATGACACGGAGCGCGTACCTTCCTTTAGTCGATACAAGCATGTTTCCTACCTTCCAACCCGAAAAGTGACTTGTATCGTAGCAGAGGTACACAATTTTAAGGACAACTTGGGACAATATGGCGGTGACCGTACACTTTTTGCCGACAAGAGGATATATGTGCACCCGATGAGGCGTCTGGACGGAAGCGCTTATCCCCTTTTCCCTATTGACTTACTATGTTTATAAATTGTACCGTTACCGCAATCAGTCGATACAGCGAACCCCGGCTTCAGTAGGATAAGGGGTACCGCTCGTTATTTTGGAGGCTCACATGGGCAAGGTTTACACATCGATCGATCAGCTCATCGGACGCACCCCGCTGCTGGAGATCGCCCAGATCGAGAAGAACGACAAGCTCGCCGCGCGCGTGCTGGTCAAGCTCGAGTACTTCAACCCAGCCGGCTCCGTCAAGGACCGCATCGCCAAGGCGATGGTCGACGAGGCCGAGCGGACGGGCAAGATCCGCCCCCACGAGGGCTACACCATCATCGAGCCGACCTCGGGCAACACCGGCGTCGGGCTCGCCAGCGTCGCCGCCGCGCGCGGCTATAGGCTCGTCATCACGATGCCCGAGACCATGAGCATGGAGCGCCGCCTGCTCATGAGCGCCTACGGAGCGGAGCTCGTCCTCACGCCGGGCTCGCTCGGCATGAAGGGCGCCATCGCGCGCGCGGAGGAGCTGGCGCGCGAGATCCCCGGCAGCATCATCGCCGGGCAGTTCGAGAACCCCGCAAACCCGGCGGCGCACGCGGCGACCACCGGCCCCGAGATCTGGGAGGACACGGACGGCGAGGTCGACGCCTTCGTCGCCGGCGTGGGCACCGGCGGGACCATCACCGGCATCGGCGGCTACCTCAAGCAGCGCAAGCCGGACGTCCGCGTGATCGCGGTCGAGCCCGACGCCTCCCCCGTGCTCTCGGGCGGCACCGCGCGCCCGCACAAGATCCAGGGCATCGGCGCCGGATTCGTGCCCGGGGTGCTCGACACCGCCGTCTACGACGAGGTCATCCCCGTCTCCGCCGACGACGCGTTCGCCGCGAGCCGCCGCATGGGCCGCGAGGAGGGCGTGCTGGTGGGCATCTCGTCCGGCGCGGCCCTCGCCGCGGCGCTCGAGGTGGCCCGCCGCCCCGAGATGGCGGGCAAGACGATCGTCGCCCTCATGCCGGACACCGGCGAGCGCTACCTCTCGACCCCGCTGTTCTCCGAGTAGCGGCGCATGACGGGGGAAGCCATGGGACCGCACGGGAGGAGCGGGGCCGGACGCGTGCTCGTCGCCATGAGCGGCGGCGTCGACTCGAGCGTCACCGCGCGGCTGCTGCTCGACGAGGGGTACGAGTGCGTCGGCGCGACCATGCGGCTCTACGACGAGTCCACGGCCGGCAGGAGCGCGGGCGAGCCGTGCGGCAACGAACGGGATATACAGGACGCGGCCGCGCTC
>USLT01000016.1 GCA_900555585.1 uncultured Collinsella sp. | reverse complement strand
ACGACGCTCGACGAGTACCGCAAGTACATCGAGAAGGACGCCGCGCTCGCTCGCCGCTTCCAGCAGGTCTTCGTCGGCGAGCCGACCGTGGAGGACACGGTCTCGATCCTGCGCGGCCTGAAGGAGAAGTACGAGATCTTCCACGGCGTGCGCATCACCGACGGGGCGCTCGTCGCCGCCGCGGACCTATCGAGCCGCTACATCGCCGACCGCTTCCTGCCCGACAAGGCGATCGACCTGGTCGACGAGGCCGCGAGCCGCTTGCGCATGGAGCTGGATTCCATGCCCGTCGAGATCGACGCGATCACGCGCCAGCTCACAAGGATGCAGATCGAGGAGCAGGCCCTCATGAAGGAGACCGACGAGGCCTCCCGCGAGCGCCTGCAGGCGCTGCGCCAGGATATCGCCGAGGTCCAGGAGAGGCTCAACGTCGCCAAGGCGGGCTGGCTCAACCAGAAGAACGCGATCGACCGCGTGCAGGAGCTCAAGACCAGGCTCGACGAGGCCCGCAGCGAGGAGGCCCGCGCGACGCGCGACGGCGACCTCGCCCGCGCGTCGGAGCTGCGCTTCAGCGTGATACCCGGCCTCGAGGCGCAGGTGCGCGAGGGCGAGGAGCAGCTCGCCGAGCAGAAGGAGGCGGAGGGGTCCCTCAAGGAGGAGGTGACCTCGGACGAGATCGCCGAGGTGGTGAGCTCTTGGACCGGCGTGCCCGTCGCGAAGATGATGCAGGGCGAGCTGGAGAAGCTGTCGTGCCTGGAGGACCGGCTGCATGAGCGCGTCATCGGCCAGGACGAGGCAGTGCGCGCGGTCGCCGCGGCGGTTCGCCGCAGCCGCGCGGGCCTGTCCGACCCCGATCGGCCCATCGGCAGCTTCTTCTTCCTCGGCCCCACCGGCGTGGGCAAGACCGAGCTGGCCAAGGCCCTTGCCGAGTGCCTGTTCGACGACGAGCGGTCGCTGGTCCGCATCGATATGTCCGAGTACATGGAGAAGTTCAGCGTCCAGCGTCTCATCGGCGCGCCTCCCGGATACGTCGGATATGACGAGGGCGGCCAGCTGACCGAGGCGGTCCGCCGCAGGCCGTACTCGGTCATCCTGCTGGACGAGATGGAGAAGGCCCATCCGGATGTCTTCAACGTGCTGCTGCAGGTGCTCGACGACGGACGCCTGACCGACGGTCAGGGCAGGCAGGTGGGCTTCAAGAACACGATCATCATCATGACCTCCAACGTGGGATCCACGGCGATCGCCGAGTACGCGGGGCGCGATGACGACGAGATGCGCCGGCAGGTCGACGAGGCCATGAGCCATATGTTCAGGCCGGAGTTCCTGAACCGCATCGACGACATCGTGGTCTTCCACCCGCTGGGGATGGCCCAGATCGAGAAGATCGTGGACATCCAGCTCGCCGACGTTCGCGCCCGGCTGGCGAAGGAGCGCATGGCGCTCGAGGTCGATCAGGACGCGCGGCGGCTCCTCGCGGAGGGCGGGCTGGACCCGGTGTTCGGCGCCCGTCCGCTCAAGCGCCTGATCCAGCGCGAGGTGGTCGACGCGATCGCCCGGGCCATCATCGACGGCCGCGCGCGCGAGGGCGATACCGTCCGCGTGGGCGTTGACGACGAGGGCTCCTTCACGGTGCTGTAGCGCCAGGTCGCCCGAAGAGGGCTCCGATATGCAAGCGGGCCGGCGGTTCGACTTCGAGCCGCCGGCCTTTTGCATGCGCGCTCGCGCGCGGCTACACTTGCTTGAAAGAACATCTCGACCGAGCAGGGAGGCCCTATGGTGAAGAAGAGCACGCCTGAGGAGGTGCGTCGCGCGCTGGACGAGAAGCTGCGCAGGGAGCGCCGCCTTCGGCCGCGCGATCCCTATCTGCGCGCCGAGAACGAGGACGACGACGGATACGACCCCTATTCCGATAGGCGCCCCGAGCCCGAGCCGCTTTTCGAGCATAGCCCCTGGTCCTAGCGGGGTACCGCATTCGGTTCTCGCGGCTCGCGCGCTTGCGGGACATGAAAGGCGCCGCGCGCCCCACATGGTAGACGGGGCGCGCGGCGCCTTATGCGATGTCCGCGTGCGACAGGGGCTTTCGGGGCGCGATGCCTAGCGGTCGGCTTCCTTGACGACCTGGATATCGAGGTAGACGGCGGCACCCGAGACGATGATCACGATGCACGGAAGCACGATGGCGGGGGTTCCGGCGATGATGATCGTCGCGCCTCCGGCGATCAGCCCGAGTGCCGAGGGGATGCGGTGGGCGCCGAGGCTCGAGGGGCGGTTGGCGCCGCGGATGCCGTACAGGGCACTGGAGAAGGAGAGCAGGCCGCAAAGCGCGAAGAGCCCGCAGACGGCGAGCGCGGGGACCTGCCCGACGAACCCCTCGACGGGTCCGCCGTTGGCCGCGCCGACGGCCATGACGACGGCGGCGACTGCGGCGATGACCTGAGCGAAGCTCAGGAGCTTGAGCATCTTGCGGTTCTGAGACATGGGTACCCCCTGACTATCGAGTGAAGAAGACGGCCCCGCGAGGGAGCCGTCTGTAATGATACCCGTTTCGATATGGTGGCAAGCGCACCCCCTACGTGTCCATGTGGGAGCGCTTGCCGAAAAACCGATGAGCTCCGCGGTATCGTTAGTCCATCAGGGACCTGTTTCTGCTACAGTCCACTTGTTTTTGGTTTGCCTGCGAATCCCGGTGCCACGGGCTCTCCCCTGGTCCTCGTGGTCCGCGCCGGACCGGGCAGGCACCGGTTTTCATATGGAAGGGAGATCGAACATGATGAAGCGCCGTACGCTGGTGCAGGGCGCGTGCGCCACCGGGCTCACGCTCGCGCTGGGTCTGGGCGGCCGTGCTTCGCACGCCCATGCCGACGAGGCCGCGGGCGCCTCCGTCGATGGCAGGTTCACGGATATCGAGCTCGCATCGAAGGTGTGCCCCCAGGTGCATTCGTATACGCAGTCCGAGGTCGCAGGATCTTGGTCCCTCGGTGCCGCGTCCCGCATCGTGGTCGACTCCTCGCTCGAGGGAAATGACCGCCTGCAGACCGTCGTCAAGCTCGTAAACTCCGAGATCGCCGCGAAGAAGCTGGTCGCGAAGCCCATGGCGATGATTTGGGGGAAGGAGGCCGACGCAAAGGCGGCGGACCTCTTCGTCTCGCTCGACGAGTCGCTTGCGTCGAGCGGCGAGAGCGACGCCTACGCCATCGAGGTCTCTGCTGAGAACGTCAAGGTCTCCGCTGCGACCGAGAACGCCGCCATGTACGCCCTGCGCACCATCATGGCGTACCACGTCTCCCTGGGCGGCATGCCCTTCGGTCTGGTGGAGGACCACTCCGATCTGGCCGAGCGCCGTCTGTTCCTCGACTGCGGGCGCAAGTACTTCACCAAGGAATGGATGATCGCCCAGATCAAGGACCTGTCGTATCTGCGCATGAACGCCTTCGAGGTCCACTTCGGCGAGAACCTGGGCTTCAGGCTCGAGTGCGAGACCGATCCCGCGATCCTGAGCGACGAGTTCCTGACGAAGGACGAGATGCGCAAGGTCTTGGAGGCGGCCCGCCTCTACGGCGTCGAGGTCATCCCGTCGCTCGACAGCCCCGGGCACGTCACACAGATCCTCAAGGCGCATCCCGAGTACGGCCAGGTCTCCAACAAGGGCACGCATTTCGAGCACGGTCTCGACGTCACCAACCCCAAGGCGGTCGAGTACATGAAGTCGCTCTACACCGAGTACTGCGACTTCTTCAAGGAGTTCCCGGACGTCTGCCGTGACTTCAATATCGGCGGCGACGAGTACATGGAGTTCGATAGGAATCCCTTCCAAAGCGATTACCGATCCGTGCTCGATGCGCATGCGGTGAAGACCCTGGGCGAGGGCCACGATTGGCGCGACGTCCTGACGACCTACCTCAACGAGGTCGCCGAGCTCGTGCACGGCAAGGGCTATAACGTCCGTATGTACAACGATGGCATGTACTACGGCGAGAACACATGGGGATTCAAGCCCCAGAAGGTGGCGCTGCATCAGTGGATCGAGGTCGAGCACTGGTCTCAGATGGGCTGGAACCCTCAGATCGCGAAGCTCGAGGATATCCTGAAGCGCGGCCACGACGTTCTCTACAACGTCAACTGCACCTTCGGCTACTACGTCCTGAGGAACGACAAGCCGAACGACGGCCGTCCGCAGGCGTCCTTCGATCACCTCGATCCGGATAAGCACGTGTACGAGAACTGGTCGCCTGCAAAGTTCCAGGCCAACGAGAACGTGCTGAAGGACGATGACCCGCGGATCAAGGGCGCAGCCATGCACATCTGGTGCGACAACCCCGGAATCGTCACGGAGGACGTCGTCGCGTCCGATATCCAGAGCACGCTGCGCGTCTTCGCCGCGCGCATGTGGAAGGTCCAGGGCAACACCGAGGTCGGTTTCGCGGAGTTCAAGGACACCTACGACGCGCTCGGTCACAACGCCGGTTATGATGGGTCGGCTCTGCCCGAAGCAGGCCTCATCGTGAAGCCCGAGGTGCCGAAGCCCGAGCCTGAGAAGCCGCAACCCGAGAAGCCGCAGCCTGAGAAGCCTCAGGTTGAGAAGCCGGGCGTATCCGGCGGCTCCGGTTCGGGCAAGAAGCCCTCTCGGGGCGACCTGCCCCAGACGGGAGACCCCGCGCTCGCCGGCATCGCCACCGCCGCGTTCTCGGGCGCGGTGCTCTCCGCCGCGGCGCTCAAGGTCCGCAAGGGCGAGTAGCGAGCCCGGCGGGCGTGCGCGCCCCGCGACCTGATGGCGAGCGGCCGTTTGACGGGACCGTTCGATATGGCGAGGCCCCGCATCGAGGCATGGTATTGCTCGGTGCGGGGCCTTGGCTTCCGCCGAATCGCGTTCGGCGATGCTTTCGATGCGCTATTCGGCGCGCGCCATCGCCTGCTCGAAGTCGCGCGTGCCGCGGAAGACCTCGTGCTTGTAGGGGTTCACGCCGAGCTTCTTGGCGCGGTAGATGATGTAGCCCAGGGCGAGGACGTTGGCTACGAGCGCGATGATGGAGACCACTAGGTTGATCTGGGGGTTGTTCACGGAGTTGGTCGAGAACACGCTGTAGTCCTGGAACATCGGGAAGACCTGGGCGAACATGCACCACAGGGCGAGCGTGTTGGCGCGGTTCTGGATCCAGCCGCCCTTGTTCCAGAAGAAGTTGGCCACCGTGGGCGCCAGCAGCAGCGCCAGGCCGCAGTACCACGCGTGCGTGGGCAGGCAGTTATAGGTGTAGCAGAAGTTCCACAGGTCGTAGGCGACGATGAAGACCCAGGTCATGTCGGGCCACAGCATGTCGTCGCGCTTCTTGGAGCGGTAGATGCCCCACCAGCCGGTCATGCAGAAGATGTTGATGATGCCGGCGATGCCGTTGAAGACGTTGTGCCAGCCGCCCATGAGGGTGACGCCCTCGGTGGAGACCCAGGTGGTGCCGAAGGCGCGGAAGGCGCTCTCGAAGTCGCTGACGACCGCGATCAGGATGTTGATGGCGACGATGGCGAAGGGGAAGGCCTTGAACCAGTCGGAGCGCCCGATCTTGCCCCAGCCGTATTTGATCATCATGAAACCGATGCAGCCGGCTGTCGCCGCGTAGAGCTTGGCGTAGTGGAACCAGCTGTTCATGTGCACGTAGGTGGGGTTGGCGAGCGCCCACTCCATGCCCATCCCGGCGCAGACGTAGATCGCGATGAAGTAGACCGAGAGCACCGCGGGCAGGCCGAGGAAGCAGACGATGCCGCCGACCTTGGAGCGGCGCGCGAACTCGTTGGCGAGGATGAGGCCCGCGAAGACCATCACCCAACCCAGCCATTGGTACATGGCGTTCTCGCCATAAACCTGGAACAACATGATCGTTCCCCTTTCTATCGCAGCTCCCGGCGGGAGCTGGTTGACAAAGCGTCAATAGCGAGCCCGAGAAAAACCACCGGCGGGTATCCCGCGCCGGTGGTCCGTCTGTGCTCGCGACTAGCGCACGGGGCGCCGGTCGCGGTATTTCTCGGTATAGCCCTCGATATGGAGGGTGCTCGCGATGATGTCCTTGATCGTCTCCTCGGGCGCGTCGGGATGCGTGCGGATGTACATGACGAGTCCGGTGATCAGCACGTAGAAGGTGTCGTAGACGTGGTCGATGCGCACCTCGTGGTCGCGCTCGAAGTCGCGCACGGTCGATTCGCAGATGTAGCGCGCGCAGCGGTCGGCGACACGGTCGACGAAGGCGGTGTAGATGCCCGCGTCGCTGCCGGTGATCATCGCCTTTGGGAGCTCGTCCTCGCCGAGGACCATGCGCTTCATCATGGTCGCCGCCTGGTCGAGCGCGCCCTCGACGTCCCCGCGCACACGGTGCTCGTTCCAGGAGACGAGTTTGTCGACGAAGCGCTCGATGGAGTCGTCGAGCACGGCGTCGATGGCCGCCTCCTTATCGGGGAAGTAATGGTAGAACAGCGAGCGGGTGCAGCCGACTCGCTTGGTGATGCTCGAGATGGAGAGGCGGCTCACGCCCTCCTCGGAGCATGCGGCGCGCACGGCGCGGACGATCTCGTCGCGTCGGTCGTCGCGATCGAGCCGCTCCCGCTGGCGCTCGGCGCCCTCAATAGGCTCTCGTTCCATGCCGCCTCCCAAACAAATGACCGCCATCTGTCGAACTAGTCTTGAATACTGTTGACAATATGTCAATATGTACTTTTGACAAAGTGTCAATAACGCTCGACGAGCGGTTGAGAGGGGAGACGGCGCATGGGCGACGTTCGGGTTATCGAGGTCAAGGAGAGCGTCTTCGCGGATAACGACCGCAAGGCGGACGAGCTTCGGGGGCGCCTGCGCCAACAGGGCACCTTCCTGCTGAACCTCATGTCGAGCCCGGGGTCGGGCAAGACGACCACGCTGACGAGGACCATCGAGGCCCTGGGGGGTGAGCTCGGGATAGCGGTCATGGAGGCCGACATCGATTCGGACGTCGACGCCCGCACCATCGCCGGCGCCGGTGCGAGGGCCATCCAGGTCCATACGGGCGGCATGTGCCATCTCGACGCGTACATGACCGAGCAGGGCCTCGACGCCTTGCTGGCGGAGGAGCCCGACGAGCACGTCGACCTCGCTATCCTCGAGAACGTCGGCAACCTCGTGTGCCCCGCCGAGTTCGACACGGGCGCATCGGCCAACGCGATGATCCTGTCGGTGCCCGAGGGCGACGACAAGCCGCTCAAGTACCCCCTCATGTTCAGCATCTGCGACGTGGTGCTCGTCAACAAGATCGACGCGCTGCCGGTCTTCGACACGTTCAGCATGGAGCGCCTGCGCGAGAACGTGCTGATGCGCAATCCCGATGCGACCATCATCCCCATCAGCGCGAAGACCGGTGAGGGCATCGACGAGTGGGCCGCATGGCTGCGCTCCGCCGTCGCCGCCTGGAAGCAGGCCCAGTAGAGCCGTCGCCGCAGGTGACGAACGCGTCCATGCGGGCGCGCGACCATAAGGAGAGAGGCACATGTCCGACAAGAACGAGAAGATCGTGGTGAACGGCCCCGGGATCAGCTGCTGCGAGCCCGATATCGGCGCGCAGCACGTCCCGCCGCTGCCTGACAACCCGCGTCCCAAGATCGTGGCGCTGTGCGAGCACTGCACCAACCGCATGCTCAAGCGCGACCAGCTGCTGCCCTACGAGTACTGGGCGTTCGACGCCGCCGCCACCGACGAGATGGCCGACGTTCTGCTCAAGATGAAGATGCGCAAGCCCTATACGCTCGACGACATGGTGAAGGTCACCGGCATGGACGCCGAGCCGCTCGAGAAGCTCATGGACGAGATGAGCTACATCGGCCTGATCGAGTACAACTGGGAGAACCCCACGCGCACCAAGCAGTGGGTCCTGCCCATGCTGGTGCCGGGCTCCGCGGAGTTCATGAACATGCGCCAGTCGCAGCTCGACGAGCATCCCGTCATGGCCAAGTTCTTCGAGCAGTCCTCCAAGAACGCGCTTGCCAAGGCGGCGCCCATGGTGCCCATGGGAGGCGGCGGCGTGGGCCTGCACGTCATCCCCGTCGAGAAGGCGATCGAGACCGAGAACCAGTCGGTCTCCGTGGAGCACATCGAGCACTGGCTCGACAAGTACGAGGGCAAGTACGCGGCGAGCCCCTGCTCCTGCCGCATGAGCCGCGCGCGCCTGGACCAGGGATGCGGGGACGACCCCCGCGACTGGTGCATCGCCGTGGGCGACATGGCCGACTACATCGTCGAGACCGACCGCGGTCGCTACATCACGCGCGACGAGGTCTACGAGATCCTGCAGCGCGCCGAGGACAACGGCTTCGTGCACCAGATCACCAACATCGACGGCGAGGACAAGATCTTCGCCATCTGCAACTGCAACGTCAACGTGTGCTACGCCCTGCGCACCTCGCAGCTGTTCAACACGCCTAACCTGTCCCGCTCCGCCTACGTCGCGCGCACCGAGACCGAGAAGTGCGTCGCGTGCGGCCGCTGCGTCGAGGTCTGCCCCGCCGGCGCGGTGAAGCTCGGACAGAAGCTCTGCGCGGCCAGCACGGGCGAGGTGCCCGAGTACCCCAAGCAGGAGCTGCCGGACGCGGTGAAGTGGGGGCCCGAGAAGTGGAGCCCGGACTACCGCAACAAGAACCGCATCGAGACCTATGACACGGGCACCGCGCCCTGCAAGACGGCCTGCCCGGCGCACATCGCCGTCCAGGGCTACCTCAAGCTTGCCGCCCAGGGCCGCTACGCCGACGCCCTGGCGCTCATCAAGCGCGAGAACCCGCTGCCGGCCATCTGCGGCCGCATCTGCAACCGCCGCTGCGAGGACGCCTGCACGCGCGGCCGCATCGACGCGGCCATCGCCATCGACGAGGTGAAGAAGTTCATCGCCCAGCGCGACCTGGACGCCGAGACCCGCTACATCCCGCCCGTGGTGGCGCCGTCCACCAGCGGCGGCTTCGGTGAGAAGATCGCCATCATCGGCGCGGGTCCCGCCGGCCTGTCCTGCGCGTTCTACCTGGCCGAGAAGGGCTACAAGCCCGTGGTCTTCGAGAAGAGCAACCGCCCGGGCGGCATGCTCACCTACGGCATCCCCAGCTACAAGCTGGAGAAGGACGTCATCGAGGCCGAGGTCGACATCATCCGCGAGATGGGCGCCGAGTTCCGCTACGGCGTCGAGGTCGGTCGCGACGTGACGCTCGCCCAGCTGCGCGAGGAGGGATTCAAGGCCTTCTACGTCGCCATCGGCTGCCAGGGCGGCCGCCTGCCCGGCATCGCCGGCGAGGACGCCGAGGGCGTGTCCGTGGCCGTCGATTTCCTGCGCCGCGTGGCCGAGCAGCAGGAGGACGGCGGCACCGCCGAGCCCATGCCCGGCCGCACCATCGTGGTCGGAGGCGGCAACGTCGCCATCGACGTCGCCCGCACCGCCGCGCGCCTGGGGTCGGAGCACGTCGAGATGTTCTGCCTCGAGAGCTCCGAGGACATGCCCGCCAGCGCCGAGGAGGTCATGGAGGCCAACGAGGACGGCGTGCACATCTCCTGTGGCTGGGGCCCGGTCGAGGTCCGCGCCGGCGAGGACGGCCGCGTGAAGGAGATCGTGTTCAAGCGCTGCCTGCGCGTCTTCAACGACGAAGGCCGCTTCGACCCGACGTACGACGAGAGCGAGCTGCGCACCGTCGCGGCCGACCGCGTCGTGTTCTCCATCGGCCAGTCCATCGTCTGGGGCGACCTGCTGGACGGCGAGGCCGTCGAGCTCGGCCGCGGCCAGGGCGCCGTCGCCGACCCCAAGACCTACCAGACCGCGCAGCCCGATATCTTCGTGGGCGGCGACGTCTACACCGGTCCCAAGTTCGCGATCGACGCCATCGCCGCCGGCCACGAGGCCGCCGTCTCGCTGCATCGCTTCGTGCAGGACGCCACGCTCACCATCGGCCGCAACCCGCGCGCCTACCGCGAGCTCAACAAGGAGGATATCAAGCTCGAGGGCTACGACACCGCCAGCCGCGGCGACGCCGTGCACAACTACGCCCGCGAGAAGGCCGAGCCGTTCCGCGAGTACCTGGAGACCTTCACCGAGGAGCAGGTGCGCACCGAGACCGCCCGCTGCCTGGGCTGCGGAGCCTCCATCGTCGACGAGAACAAGTGCATCGGCTGCGGCCTGTGCACCACCAAGTGCGCGTTCGATGCGATCCACCTGCATCGCGAGCATCCGGAGGCGAGCCGTATGGTCAAGTACGAGAAGAAGCTTCCGTCGCTGGCGAAGTACGCCCTCAAGCGCGAGATCAGGATCCGCTTCGGGAAAAAGGGAACGAAGTAGCATGCACGAGCTCGGCATCGTCTTCCATATCATCCGCAGCGTCGAGGGCGTGGCGGAGCAGAATAACCTGCGGCGCGTGTCGAGCGTGACGCTCGAGCTCGGCGAGGTCTCGGGCATCGTGCCGAGCTACCTCGCCGATTGCTGGGACTGGGCGTGCGCAAAGAACGACCTGATGCGCGGCGCCGAGCTCGTCATCGAGCAGATCCCCGCGGTCACGTACTGCGAGGCGTGCGATAGCACGTACGGCACCGTCGAGCACGGGCGGACCTGCCCGCTATGCGGAAGCGACCGCACGTACCTGATCCAGGGAAACGAGACGTCGATCAAGGAGATCTCGACGCCCGACGAGGCGGCCGGCTGATACGGCTGCCCGGGCCGCCCCATCAGGGTGGGGGTCCGGCGGCGTCTGAATGGTGAAAGAAGGGGCGCGGCC
>USLT01000015.1 GCA_900555585.1 uncultured Collinsella sp. | reverse complement strand
CCTTAGCACCCTTCGCGTCGATCCCGAGTCCGGGCGCGGTTACAGCTTCTTCGACGTGCGGTGCGGGGACGGCGTGATGGCCTGGGTCGAGATCAACTACGACACGCTCGACTGGGCGCTGCTCGCCCAGCCGTTTTCCGATGGCGCCCTGTCCGGGTCCGCGGTCATGCTCGACGAGGGCGACGCCGACTGGGAGCCGCCGATGTTCAGCACGGCGGGGGACGCCGTGGTGTGGCTGCACATGCCCCTGGCGACCGGGAAGAAGAGCTCGTCGGATTCCCACTGCTATCTGTGGCACGTCGGAGATGGGAAGGGCAAGGAGATCTGGACCTCGACGGGCCGGTTCGCCACGCACCCCCGCATCTCGGACGGGATTCTCACGATCGTCCCCCGCGTCCACAACGAGGAGGGGACCTATTACGGCATGACGGCGCTCTCGCTCGAGGGATCTCCGGCGAAGCTCGACCAGCTCGTGCTGCCCGCCGGCGTCCGCCCCTTCGAGGCGGTGTATACGGGCGAGAACTTCGTCTTCTCGATCGAGGCATCCTATGAGGGCGCCGGCAGCCTGGGGGACATGGGGACCTTTATCGGGCGCGAGGGCGGGCCGTATGTGTATTTCGGCCGCGAGCCCGCCGCTCAGGTCTCCTTCTCGGGCGAGCGGTACTTCATCAAGACGCAGTCGGCCCATTACGTGGTGGATACGTCTGCGCAGGCCCTCGGATCCATCTCGTCGCCCGCGCGTTCCCTCGATTTCGGCGATTACCCTGCGAGCGAGGGTCGTACGAGCCGTTTCGTCACGTTTGCGACCGTGCGCGACGGTAAGGGCATACCGGCGAACGTCACCGCGCGCGTGTTCAACGTGTAGGCGCGGCCGGCCGGCTTCGCCAGCGCGGCGGATGGCGCCTGGCTTCCCGGGCCCCATCCGCCGTCCGGGACCGCTATGGGAGGCGCGCGAGGCGCGCGTTCGCCGCGAGGATGGCCGACTCGACCGCGTCGGGATCGGGCGCCTTCGGCGGATCGGGGTTCTTCGCGTGATCGGCCAGGTGCTTCTCGAGCCATTGGATGCCGAGCCATCTGCCGAACTTGCTGGCGCACTGGTCGAACTCCCCCGCGAGGCGATACCCATGGCGCATGTGGAAGTCGATCGACCCGCTGTTCTCGGAGCAGATGCACGCCTCGCTGTTGGTGATCCCGCCCGCCCGCATGACGTCCTCGAGGCAGCGCAGGAGCTCGGAGCCGACGCCCCGTCCGGTGGCGTCGGCCTCGAGGTAGATGCTGATCTCGGCGGACCATTGGTATGCCGCCCGGTGGCCGAATGGGCCATAGCTCGCAAAGCCGGCGACATGGCGTTCCTCGTCGTCGAGGCGCTCGACGACGAGGAACGCATAGCGCTCGATCGCCTCGGCGATGCGTCCGGCGTAATCGGCGGCGTCGGGCACGGCGAGCTCGAAGCTGACGGTGGTGTCGGCAACATACGGGGCGTAGACCTCGAGCACCGATTCGGCGTCCGCGACCCGGGCGGTTCTGATTTGGTATACCATCGGGCCCTCCCGATTGTTAGATGACTTCATAGTTGGGAATAATAGGATACTGGTGGCCCCCGCTCAAACGATGCGCGGCGCCGCCCGCTGCGCTCTTTGGCCGGAAGCCGTGGGGCGTGCGTTAGAATGAACGAGTTACGCGATCGATAGATTAGGAGGCCTCGATATGGCTCCGGACGCAAGGAAGATTCTGCTTGTTGAAGACGAGAAAGCCATCCGCGATGCCGTCGCGGCGTACCTCGAGCGCGAGGGGTACTGGGTCGTGGGCGTCGGTGACGGACAGTCCGCCGTCGAGGAATTCGAGAAGCACCAGTTCGATCTGATCGTGCTCGACCTCATGCTCCCCAAGCTCTCGGGAGAGCGCGTCTGCCGCGCCATTCGCGACACCTCCGACGTGCCGATCATCATGCTCACCGCCAAGGGCGAGGTCGAGGACCGCATCATCGGCCTCGAGCTCGGCGCCGACGACTACCTGATCAAGCCCTTCTCGCCCCGCGAGCTCGTCGCCCGCGTCCGCGCGCTCTTCCGCCGTACGCACCTCGCCGACGAGCCCCAGGTCGAGGTGCTCGACTTCGGCGACCTCGTGATCGACATCTCCGGTCACAAGATCCTGGTCGAGGGCAAGGAGGTCGACCTCACCGCGTCCGAGTTCAAGCTCCTCACCACGCTCGCCCGCCATCCCGGTCATGTGTATAACCGCATGGAGCTCGTCGAGAAGGTCCTCGGTTACGACTTCGAGGGCTACGAGCGCACCATCGACAGCCATGTCAAGAACCTCCGCGCCAAGCTCGGCGACGATCCCAAGCACCCGAAGTGGCTCTACACCGTCCACGGCGTGGGCTATCGCTTCGAGGCGCCGGCCAAGCCCGCCGAGGGCAAGGCCGACGAGGGCAGCGCGAAGTAATGCTTCCCGCTAAGTTCATCATCGGGCAAAAGCATAAGCAGAACGACGAGGCGGGTTCACGCGCGAGCTGGAACACGCCTCGTTCCGATTCGAGGACCGTCATGAGCTACGGCATGCGCATGGCGGTCTCGTTCGCCCTCACCTCCTTCATGACCGTCCTCGTGCTGATATGCGTCGTCACCGTCGTGTGGGGCGGGGCCTTCTCCGATTACACGCGCGCGAACGTGACCGAGATCGCCGAGCTCACGGCGAAGCGCATCGCCGACGATTACGACGCCAGGGGCGGCTGGTCGACGAGCGCGCTCGCCTCCGTGGGGGAATCCAACCTGGTTTCCGATGACATCGGGATGCAGGTACTGGATACGCGCGGGACGGTGCTCTACGACGACACCTGGCCCGCCGCGAGCGTCGCCGCCCAGATCAAGAGCGAGGCGGAAGACGCCGCCGCGCCCGGCTCCTCCAAGAAATCGAAGGGGCACGGGCTCGTCTCCTCCGCGCCCAACGATAAGGAGGGCGCGGTATCGCATGAGATCGTGACCGACGAGGGCCGCGTGATCGGAACGGTCAGGCTCTGGGTCCTCGGCTCCGACGCCCTCCTCACCAAGGCCGACGCCGCCTTCCGCGAGAAGACGTTCAGCGCCATGGGCACGGCGGCGTGCATCGCCATCGCGATCTCGCTCGTCATCGGCTTCTTCGTCTCGAACATGCTGACGACGCCGATCCGCCGCATCACCACGACCGCCAAGCAGATCCGCGACGGAGACCTGTCGGCGCGCACGAACATGCGCGGAGACGATGAGATCGACCAGCTCGGGGAGACGTTCGACGAGATGGCCACCTCGCTCGAGAAGGACCTGAAGCACGAGCGCCGCCTGACCTCCGACGTCGCGCACGAGCTCCGCACCCCTCTGATGGCGATGCTCGCCACCGTCGAGGCCATGCAGGACGGCGTGTACCCGACCGATGCCGAGCATCTCGAGACCGTCGCGTCCGAGACGCGCCGGCTTTCCCGACTGGTTCAGCAGATGCTCGACCTGTCCCGCATGGAGAACCGCGCCGCTCCGCTCAACCTGCGTCCGGTCGACGTGGTCGCCCTCGTCCGCAACGTGGTGGATACCCAGCACCTCCTCTTCCACGATCGCGACCTGCACCTGCGCTTCGCCGACGAGACGCAGGGTCGCCCTGCGAAGCTCGAGCTCGATGCCGACATGCTCACCCAGGCGATCATCAACCTCATGAGCAACGCCATGCGCTACACGCCGGAGGGCGGCTGGGTCGTGGTCTCCGTCTCGATGGATCGCCGCCATGTGATGATCTCGGTCTCCGATACCGGCATCGGTATCGCCAAGGAAGACCTCTCCAGGATCTTCGGACGCTTCTGGCGCGCGGACGCCAGCCGAGCGCGCGAGGTCGGCGGATTGGGCGTCGGCCTTGCGGTCACCAAGCAGATCGTGGAGCGCCACCATGGCTTCATCGCCGTCGAGTCGGAGCTGGGGAAGGGCACGACGTTCACCATCCACCTGCCCCGCGAGCACGCGATCGAGAGCACGCCGCCGTCCGTGGCCGGGGCCCTCATCGAGTAGCGACGACCTATTAATTTGACTTCAACGATGGTAAAGTGGCTTTCATCGTTGTACATATGAACCCGTCCGTAGCCGTCCTTCGTCCCGCTGGACCCTTAGGGGAAGCGCATGACGACGGACGGCTGCGATATGAAGGAGTGAGCAAGCGTGAGCACTCGCAGCCCCATGAACCAGCGCAACCAGAACCACGAGGGCGTCGGAATGACCCGCAAGTCCGCCGGCTCGGCGAAGCCCGCCCGCGCCGCCGCCGCGTCCGTCCGCGTCGTGCCCGCGAGCTCCAAGGAGAAGCGCCGCCAGCTCGAGCGCGGCGAGGACCTCTCCAACCTCACGCGTGAGGAGAAGAAGGCCCGCAAGCAGGAGATCCGTCGCCAGGAGGACCGTATCTACTCCGTGGCCAACATCATGATGCGCCGGGACGAGGAGTACATGAAGTACCGTAAGGTCTTCTGGTTCATCATGGTCTTCGGCATGGCCTTCATCGGTATCGGCTGGATCTCGCTGCTGGCGTTCGGCTCCAACCCGGGCCGCGAGTTCCAGATGCTGCAGCTCGGCGCCGTCGGCCTCTCCTATGTCTGCATCATCGGCGGATTCATCTTCGACATGGTCAAGATCCGCCCCATCCGCAACAAGCACCGCAGCGTCGCCGAGGGCATGTCCGACTCCAAGATCACCGCGATGATCGAGGAGGAGGCCGCCGCCGACGCGCGCAAGCGCGAGGAGCGCGAGGCGAGGAAGCTGGCCCGCAAGAAGAAGTAGGACCATATCCGCTGGGGATGCCCCGGGCGGAGATCAGTGACGATGAAGGGGCGTGCCGTTGCATGGATGCGGTGCGCCCCTTATTGGTATGAATGGAAGGAAAGCGCGTATGTTTAACGCGGAGTACACAGTCGAGGACGCCCGCAGGGGCATGGAGAAGCTCGCCCCCCAGATGGAGCGCTATGTCGACCTCGTGGTCAAGAAGGGCGTCAACGTCCGAGCGGGCCAGGAGGTCGCCATTCAGGCCCCCGTCGAGTGCGCGCCCTTCGTGCGCCTGCTGACGGAGCGCGCCTATCGGGCCGGTGCGGGGCACGTGACGGTCATCTGGAAGGACGACGCCGTCACGCGCTCGACCTACCAGCACGTCGAGACGGAGTGGTTCGAGACGGTTCCCGAGTGGCAGCGGCTCCAGCTGGACTCCCTTGCAGAGTCCGGCGCGTGTTTCGTCTTCGTCGAGGGCGCCGACCCTGAAGCCCTGAAGGGCATCGATCCCGCGAAGCCCGCTGCGGCCTCCAAGGCCCGCAACACCCAGTGCCGCTCCTTCCGCCACGGACTCGATTTCAACACCAACCCCTGGTGCATCGCCGGCGCCCCGGTGGCCGCCTGGGCGCGCCAGGTCTTCCCCGGGGTTCCGGAGGAGGTGGCGGTCTACAAGCTGTGGTGCGCGATCCTGTCGACCGCCCGCGCAGACGGAGCCGACCCCGAGAGCGATTGGGAGCTGCACGACGCGACGTTCGAGAAGAACCTCCGCCTGCTCAACGAGCGCCATTACGACGCGCTTCGCTACACCGCCGGCAACGGGACCGATCTGACCGTCGGCTTGACCGACCGCCATCTCTGGGCGGGTGGAAAGTGCGAGACCCCCGAGGGCCATCCGTTCTTCCCCAACATACCGACGGAGGAGGTCTTCACCTCGCCGGATTGCGAGCGCGTGGATGGAATCGTGTACTCCGCCATGCCGCTCATCCATAACGGCAACAAGATCGACCGCTTCTGGCTGCGATTCGAGGCCGGCCGCGTCGTCGAGTACGATGCGGCCATCGGCCGCGACGCCCTGGCGAGCATCCTCGACACGGATGAGGGCGCCCGCCGCCTGGGCGAGGTCGCCCTCATCTCGAAGAACACTCCGATCCGACAGAGCGGCATCCTCTTCTACGACACGCTCTACGACGAGAACGCGAGCTGCCACCTCGCGCTCGGCGTCGGTTTCGCGGAATGCTACGAGGGGGGTTACAATATGACGGTCGAGGAGCTTCGCGAGTCGGGCGTCAACACCTCGGCGACGCACGTCGACTTCATGATCGGCACCGATGACCTGGACATCGTCGGCATCCGCGCGGATGGCACCGAGGACAGGGTCTTCATCAACGGCCAGTGGAGCTGGGAGTAGCGCCGGAATAGCGGCGAGATAGGGGAGAGAATGGCGGGATTCATCAAGCGCGCCCGCGAGGTCATGCGCGAGAAACGCAAGGACGAGCCCGTGGTGTTCGCCGTGTACTTCGTGCTGCGCGCCCTCGTGCTGCTCACGATGGTGCGATCGATCTTCTTGGGGAACTACGAGCATATGATGCTGTGCGTCCTGACGCTCGTGCTGCTCCTGCTGCCCTCGCTCATCGAGCACACGCTCGATATCGAGCTTCCCGACCTCCTCGAGTCCATCATCTTGGTGTTCATCTTCGCCGCCGAGATCCTGGGCGAGATCGACGCCTTCTATATCAACATCCCCTTTTGGGACACGATCCTGCATACCACTTGGGGATTCCTGTGCGCGGGCATCGGTTTCGCCTTGTTCGACATCCTCAATAGGAGCGATTCGTCGAGCATCCGCCTGACGCCGCTGTACATGGCCGTCTCCGCCGTCGCGTTCTCGATGGCCGTGGGAGCGTGCTGGGAGATCTTCGAGTACCTGGCGGATTGCTTCGTCGGCGTCGACATGCAGAAGGATACCTTGGTGACGACCATCAACACCGTATGGCTCGACCCGACCAACTCCAACATCACCATCCCGGTGAACGATATCGTCTCGAGCCAGATAAACCTGGCGAACGGCGAGGTCATCGCCATTCCCGGCGGATACCTCGATATCGGCATCCATGACACGATGGCTGACTTGATCGTCAACCTGATCGGTGCGTTGGTGTTCGCCGTGATCGGCTTCGCGTACGTGGAGCATCGCGACGGAAACTCCTTCGCCGCCAGGTTCATCCCGCGCGTGCGTCGCCGGGCATCCAAGTAGCGGGTATACAATGGGGCGAACCAACATGCACGTGAACGTACGCGAGGAGAGCCCCTCATGATCAACGAGACGATGCGAGCCCGCGGAGCCGAGAGCTCGGCGATTCGCGAGATCTTCAGCTACGCCTGCGAGCGCAAGGCCCTGATCGGAGAGGACCGCGTCTTCGACTTCAGCCTCGGCAACCCCAGCGTGCCGGCGCCATCCGCGGTGCGGGAGTCGATCGAGCGGTCGCTCGCCGAGGTCTCGCCAGAGCGGCTCCACGGCTACACGCCCGCGGCGGGGCTTCCCGAGGCCCGGGCCGCGGTAGCCGACTCGCTCAACCGCCGGTTCGGAACCTCCTATGCCGCCGGCAACGTCTTCATGACGGTCGGCGCGGCGGCCTCGGTCTCCTGCGCGCTGCACGCCTTGGCGAGCCCGGGTGACGAGGTCATCGTGGTCGCGCCCTATTTTCCCGAGTACGCCGTATGGGTCGAGAACGCCGGTGCGACGCTCGTCGAGGTCCTTGCCGACCAAGAGACGTTTCAGCTGGACATCGATGCCATCGAGTCGGCGATCACCGACCGGACGGCGGCGGTCATCATCGACTCGCCCAACAACCCCACGGGCGCCGTCTATCCGCGCGAGTCGCTCGCGGCCCTCGCCGCCACCCTCGAGCGGGCGAACGCCCAAAGGGACGAACCCGTCTACCTGATCTCGGACGAACCCTACCGCGAGATCTCCTATGGTGCCGAGGTCCCTTGGGTCCCGCAGGTCTACGACCATACGGTCGTGTGCTATTCGTATTCCAAGAGCCTGTCGCTGCCCGGCGAGCGCGTGGGATGGGTGCTCGTGCCCGATACCATGCCCGGGTTCGAGCGCGCCATGGCGGCGATCGCCGGCGCGGCGCGCTGCCTCGGGTTCGTCTGCGCCCCGGCGTTGTTCCAGCGCGTCGTCATCGATTGCGTCGACGAGCCCGCCGACGTCGAGTCCTACACTCGCAACCGCCGCATGCTGACCGAGGGGCTGTCTGCTTGCGGGTACGACTTCGTCGAGCCGCAGGGAGCGTTCTACTTGTGGGTTCGAGCGCTCGAGCCCGATGCCCGCGCCTTTTGCGAGCGCGCCCGCGCGCTCGAGTTGCTACCGGTGCCCTCGGATAGCTTCGGCGTGCCCGGCTGGGTGCGCGTCGGCTACTGCGTCGACCGTGCCGTCATCGAGCGCTCGCTGCCCGCGTGGCGCGCGCTCGCGGAAACCTACCGTGATTCAGAGGAGGAGCGATGACCTATCCGTTCAAGTGCGATGTCCATACCCATACGCTGGCGTCGCGGCACGCGTATTCGACGATCCTCGAGAACGTCGCGGCGGCTCGCGACGCCGGCTTGGAGCTGCTCGGATGCACCGACCATTTCAGCGACATGCTCTATCCCGAGCAGGATATCCGCAACTTCCAGAATTTCATCAACTCCGTGGTGTGGCCGCGCGTGCACGACGGCGTCGTGCTGCTGCGCGGCGCGGAGGCGGATATCGTCTCGCTTGACGGCCGGTTGTTCGGACAGGACGTCGCATGTCCCCTCAGCATCGTCGGTCGCGCCTACAAGCAGGAGAAATCCCTGTTCGAACGCGTGACGGACGGGTTGGATTACCTGATCGCGAGCGTGCATGCGCCGATGTTCGCCGAGGGCGCGACGATCGCGCGGACGACCGAGATGTACGTCCGCGCGCTGGAGAACCCCAAGGTGCTCATCTTGGGGCATACGGGCAGGTCCGGGGTCCCCTTCGACATCGACGAGGTACTCGCTGTCGCCCGCGAGAAGCACAAGTTGATCGAGCTCAACGAGCACAGCCTATCCGGCGGGTCGGGCGCGCGCCATCTGGAGGCGTGCCGCGCTATAGCGGAGCGCTGCGCGGAGCTGGGGGTGGGCGTGTCGGTATCGACCGACTCCCATATCGCCCCCGCTATCGGCCGGGCCAGACGCGTCCCCGCCATGCTGGAGGAGATCGGCTTCCCACCCGAGCTGGTCGCCACGCGCAGCGCCGCCGCCTTCCTGGAGCAGATGCGCGCGGCGGGCGTCTGCGACCTGACCGACCTCGCCGCACCGATCGAGACCGCCTAGACGCGTCGCCCCGATCTACCACCTAGACCATGGAAAGGAAGACCATGCCCAAGCGAACCTTGCAAGAGGACCTCGACCGCGCCATCGCCTTTCACGGCCACCTGTGCGGAGGCCAGATGATCGGAACCCGTATGGGCCGGCTGGCCCTCGATTACTTCCATATCGAGGATCCCGACACGTACCGCGACTTGATCGCATTCGTCGAGTGCGACCGCTGCCTGGCGGACGCCGTGATCTCCGTGACCCACTGCCATCTGGGTAAGCGCCGGCTCAAGTGGTACGACTACGGCATCATGTCGGCGAGCTTCTACGACATCGCCACGGACCGCGCCATCCGCATCTCGCAGCGCCAAGACGTCCCCCGCTGCCCTAAGGGCGAGGACGTCGTGGCGTTCTTCAACCAGTACAGCGATGCCGAGCTCTTCCATGTGCACGAGTGCGACCTGCCCGGCAAGCCCCGCGTGACGCAGATCTGCGAGGCGTGCGGCGAGCGCGTGCACGACGGCCGCGGCGTCGAGCGCGATGGCCATGTGTATTGCAAGCGCTGCGCCGGCGAGCACGTCTACTACGTCGAGGGCGCCGAGCTCACGCCCGAGCAGATCGCCGCTGGCGTATAGGGGCTTCTTCCTTATGAAAATGTAAGGCATCGACCACGAGCGCTCCACGCCCGGTTGGTATCCTCGAGCAGCTGATAGACGATTGCGAACGAGGAAGGGGGCGGCATGGCGCTCCGTGGTCTAGGGATGCTCGCGAGTACCGGTGCCAGGCGGATCGTCGCCGTGGCGCTGGTGCTCTTTTCCGCCGCGGCGATGGCGGGCCCGCTGCTCCTGGTGGTTCGCCACGAGCAGGAGCGCCGCGGGCTGTGCGCGATCGAGCCCCCGGGTTCGACGACGGTCGCGTATGCCGACGACGTGCCGCGCCGAGGCCGCTTTCAGGCGGAGATCGAGTACACGTGCTTCGGGGCGCGCACACGGGAATCGTCCTCGCTGGTCCTATGGGACGACGGCTGGTTCTCGGCGGACCCCTATGCCTACAACCATAGCCTGGCGCGCGCCGCCTCGGTTCTCTCGGCGCTCGCGTACTCGGAGTCGGCCTACTACCAGGGGTCGTCCGCCGGCGTCCCCTATATGGAGCGCGCTATGCGCGAGCTCGGGTTCGACGAGGTCGATACGGGGTCGTATCGCTATCGCAGCGAGGTCGTCGACGAGGTGCTCGACGTCGTGACGCAGGATGCGGACGGCGTGGCGTACACGATCGCCCGCAAGCGCGTTCCCGCTCAAGGCGGCGCTGACCGCGAGCTGATAGCGGTATCGATTCGCGGCAGCTACGGATCCGAGTGGCTCAGCAACTTCAACTTGACCGATGCCCAGGCGGCTTCCACTGCCGATGAGCTGGCCGCCGAGCGCGCCGACGACCATTCCGGGTACCGCACCGCCGCCTTGGAGATCCTGTCGGAGCTGGATGGCTGGATCGCCGAGTCGGAGTCGCGCGGTAGCGAGGTATCCATCCTGCTGACGGGGCATAGCAGGGGCGGCGCGGTCGCGGGCCTGCTCGCCGCCATGCTCGACGACGCCGCCGCGGAGGGCCGTGCCTCGAGCGGCTCCCGGGTCTACGCCTACACCTTCGCGTCCCCGCGCACCACGGCGAGCGCGCGTGGAAACGATCGCCGCTACGCGAACATCTTCAACATCGTTAACCCGGCGGACATCGTCATCAGGGTCCCGTTGGAGGACTGGGGGTATATCCGCTACGGCGTGGACGTGCCGCTTCCCGGTATCGGAAGCGAGCGCTTCGATGCCTATCGGGACAGGATGCTCGATTCCTACGAGCGCATAACGGGCTCGGAAGATGCCTACGACGCGGATTCC
>USLT01000014.1 GCA_900555585.1 uncultured Collinsella sp. | reverse complement strand
AGATCTCTCCGATGCGCCAGCGACGGCCCGCGCTCGTAAGCTGGAACTTCTCGCCCGGAGCGACGACGGCCGGCTCGTCGGGAAAAACGTCGACGGCGCGATCACGATGCCTGCCCGCCGCATGTTCCTCGAAGGGAGCGGCCGCGGCGGCCTCGCGCTCGGCGAAGCCCCCGTCGCGGCCCTCCTCCGGCTTCATGGACATGAAGGCTACCTACTCCCGGACATCGGCGTCGTCGACGACGACGGGGTCATCCTGCTCGGCGTCTTCCGCGACCGTCTCGACCGACTCCACGGGCACCTTCACGGTCTCGCTCTCGACGGCACGAACGAGATCTTGCACATGGGAGACGAAAGCGGCGCGGGCGGGAGCGGGGAGCTGCCGGATCCGAGCGATTATCAGCTCGTCCAGGATGCGCTCCGCGGCCGTATCGCCCTTGGCGCTCAAGCGATCGCTCGCGTCGCCGAACACGCCTCCGGCGCGCTCGAAGATATCCGACATCGAGCGAGCGAAGTCCGGCGACGAAGCGTCGCTGCGAACCGCCTCGCCCCTGGCGTTAAGGTCCTCGAGCACCTCCTTGCCCTTCTCCGCCGCCGTTGCGGCGAAGCCGAATCCGACGTTGACCATTCCGTTGATGAGTTCCTCGAATGACGACGCCATGGCTTCCTCCTCACTCGTGCGCCAGACTGGCGCTCCGCATGCTTGTCCTCATTTATTACCCGAAGGGCCCGCCCATCAATCGGGCGGGCCCAAACGGCATGCCTTAGTTATCCGACATCGCGAAGGCGTTCTTCATGGCGAGGCTCGTCGTATGCAGAACGCGTCCGAGCAGCGCGTCGGTCTGCTCGCGGAGCTCGGCGACCATGTCCTCGTTCGCTCGCTCCAGCACCGCGCGCACCTCGCCGGGCTCCATCCCGGCGACCAGGCGATCGGTCTCATGAAGCATCCGATGGCCGCGTCCGCCCATCTTCTCCTGATAGCGCTCGATATGCGCGGCGTTATCATGGAAGCGCGCGTCGGCCAGCGCCGCGACCAGGCGGTTGGACCAATAGAAGCTCTCGGTCGTGACGCGGTCGGTCGTGTTGGAGAGGTACTCGGGGAATCCATCGACGTTCGCGTAGAGCGGAACCAGCGCGTTGAAGGGATTCGAGCCGAACGCCATCCACTGTATGCAGCGGCTCTCCTCCGGAGCGTAGGGACGGACCTGCAGGACGGCGAGCTGCCCGTTGCGGTTGATTCCGATCGGTCGGTACATGGAACGCGTGGCGGCGTCGCCCTGCTTGCCGTATGGATCGTAGGGCGTGCCCTGGTAGTGCAGGGACAAGACGTACTTCACGTCCTCGATGGTCAGCTTGCGCTCGGGGATGCGGGCCCATGGGATGTCGTCGGACTCGGGGCCGTACGCCGCGTCGGGGCCGTCCCAGCCATCATGCGGATTGAGAACGCGCTGCATGTTCCAGGCACGCGGCGTGTTGTAGACGTGGTCGCTATCCGACCGGGAGCCGAACGCCTCGCGCGGGTTGAAGATATCGTACGCACGGGCAGGATCGATCTCGATGGCGAGGTCGAGCAGTTCGTCTCCGTCCTCATCGCCGTCGGCCTCGTCCTCCACGATGTCGAGCAGGTCCCATTCATCGTCCTCGAAGAAGGAGTCGCCTCGGAAGGTGAGGTCCAGATGGTGCTCCTCCATCCAGGCGCGCAGATCGGGGCTCGCCATATGCTCGACCTGCTCGCCCTCAGCATCGGCGAGGTCGAACCAATCGATACCCAGCTGGTTGGGCATGGTCACGTATGCGTCGTCGGGAACGCGCTTGGCGATCCAATGGTGGCCGCCAACGGTCTCGAGCCACCAGATCTCATCCACATCGGAGAACGCGATACCGTTCATCTCGTACGTTCCGTAGCGCTCGAGCAGGGACCCGAGACGCTGGACGCCCTCGCGCGCGGACCTGATATAGGGCAGCACCAACGTGACGAAATCCTCCTCGCCCAGGCCGCCGGGAGTCGCGGGCACGTAGCCGTCCTCGCCCTCCCTGCCTCGAGCGGGAGTGTACTCGACCAGGGGATCAGCCCCCAGCACGCGCTCGTTGCTCGTGATGGTCTCGGTAGCGGACATGCCGACGTTGGCGTCGTTGAACCCCGCCGCCGCCCAGATTCCATGCCCCGGGATCGCATCGGGGACGCTCGAGTAGCGCATCGGCTCCTCCGGGAGCTCAATGGTCAGATGGGACTCGACGCTCGTGTAGACGCGCGGCTGGTCCTGGGGATGCACGACCTGCATGCGCTTGGGCTCGAACTGGCCGCCGGGCGAGTCCTCGTTGCGGGCGACGATCGTCGACCCGTCATAGCTCGCTTCCCTACCGATGAGAATCGTCGTACAAGCCATATCCACTCCAATCTCTCCGGCGGGACGACCCGCCGTCCTTCATCCAAAGGTTACGCGAGGCGTCTAGCGACCCGCCTCGGCCATCCTCGCCGCCAACACGACGTTGCTCATGAGCATGGCCCTGGTCATAGGGCCGACGCCGCCGGGCACCGGGGTTATCGCCCCCGCGACGAGCTCCGCGGAATCGAAATCGACGTCGCCGCACAGCTTGCCCTGCTCGTCACGGTCCATTCCGACATCGATGACGGTCGCCCCCGGCTTGATCCACGGACCCTTGATCATCTTGGGGATGCCGCATGCCGCGACGAGGATGTCGGCGCTCTGGCAGATGCGCGCGAGCTCGCGGGGGTCGGTATGGGAATGCGCGACGGAGATCGTCGCGTTGCGCGCGAGGAGCATCATCGACATGGGCTTGCCGACGATCGAGGAACGGCCGACGATCACGGCGTTCTTGCCCGCCGGATCGATATCGTAGGCATCCAGCATCTCCATGATGCCCGCAGGCGTGCATGGGCGCAGGCCCGGCAGGCCACGGACCAATCGGCCCAGGTTCTCGGGATGGAAGCCGTCGACGTCCTTCGCCGGATCGATGGCGGTCACGACCGCCTCGGCATCCAGATGGGACGGCAGGGGCATCTGCACCAGAATGCCGGCGATCGAGTCGTCCGCATTGAGCTCGGCGATCAGCACCATGAGCTCGTCTTGCGATGTCGTCGCCGGGAGCTTGTAATCACGAGAGGGGATCCCGCACTCCTCGCAATCCCTCAGCTTGGCGCGCACGTAGGTGGCCGAACCCTGGTCGTCTCCGACCAAAACAACGGCGATCCCGCAAGGGACGCCGCGATCCTGCAGGTCGGCCGCTTCGCGGGCCGCCCGGGCGCGCACCGTGGCGGCAAGGGCCTTTCCATCAATTATCTGTGCCATATCGGCCTTTCGGGTCAACGGTGTTCAGTGCAACTTGCCTGGCATTATATCGACCAGGGATCTCGGACCGGGTCACGGTGAGCCAGGCAACGAGGAGTTTACCCATTCGAACAAAAACGGCGCCGCCCGAAAGCGACGCCGTGCAAATTCAGCAATCCGCTCGTTAGCGAAACGAGCCTAGAAGAGGCCGGTGATCACGCCGTCGTCATCGACATCGATATTCTCGGCGGCAGGGACCTTCGGGAGGCCGGGCATGGTCAAGACGTTACCCGTAAGAGCGACGACGAAGTGAGCGCCGGCGCTCACCTTGAGCTCGCGCACCGTGATTCGGAAGCCCTCGGGGGCTCCGAGCTTGGCCGCCTGGTCGCTGAAAGAGTATTGTGTCTTGGCGACGCAAACGGGAAGGTCGCCGAAACCGTTCTCGCGAAGCTCGGCGAGCTGGCGACGAGCCGCAGGGGTGAAATCAACGCCATCGGCATGGTAGATCTTCGTCGCGATGGCCTCCAAGGCATCGGCGACGTCGGCCCCGTCGGGATAGCAGAACTCGAACTCATGGGGCTGCTCGACGAGGCGCATGACCTCATCCGCAAGGTCGAGAGCGCCCTCGCCGCCCTTGGCCCAGACCTCGGAAAGACGGACGTTGACGCCAAGCTTCTCGCATTCCATGGAAATAAGGTCGAGCTCCGCCTCGGTGTCCGAGGGGAAGCGATTGATCGCCACGACGCAGGGAAGTCCGAAGACGCTCTGGATGTTCTCGACATGGCGGAGCAGGTTGGGCATGCCCGCCTTGAGCGCCTCGAGGTTCTCCTCGTTGAGATCGGCCTTGGCGACACCGCCGTTGTACTTGAGGGCGCGGGCCGTGGCGACGACCACGACCGCATCGGGGCGCAGGCCGGTCATGCGGCACTTGATGTCGAGGAACTTCTCCGCGCCGAGGTCGGCGCCGAAGCCCGCCTCGGTGATCGCGATGTCGCCGAAGCGCATCGCCATGCGCGTAGCCATGATTGAGTTGCAGCCATGCGCGATGTTGGCGAACGGGCCTCCATGGACGAACGCGGGGGTATGCTCGAGCGTCTGGACGAGATTGGGCTTGAGGGCATCCTTCAGAAGCGCGGCCATGGCGCCCTGGGCCTTCAGATGGCTTGCGCGAACCGGCTCGCCTGCGTAGTTGTAGCCGACGACGATCTCACCGAGGCGCTGCTTCAGGTCGGAGATCGAAGTGGACAGGCAGAGAATCGCCATGACCTCGGAGGCGACGGTGATATCAAAGCCGTCTTCGCGCGGCACGCCCTGGGCCTTGCCGCCGATGCCGTCGATGACGTGGCGGAGCTGACGGTCGTTCATGTCGACGGCGCGCTTCCAGGTAATGCGCTTCACATCGATACCGAGCGCGTTACCCTGCTGGATGTGGTTGTCCAGCATTGCCGCGAGGAGGTTGTTGGCAGCACCGATGGCATGGAAGTCGCCGGTGAAATGCAGGTTGATGTCCTCCATCGGGACGACCTGGGCGTACCCGCCGCCCGCGGCTCCGCCCTTGACGCCGAACACCGGCCCGAGCGAGGGCTCGCGAAGGGCGACGGCGCTCTTCACGCCGCGACGGCGCAGCGCGTCGGCGAGGCCGATCGTCGTCGTGGTCTTGCCCTCGCCAGCTGGAGTCGGGTTGATAGCGGTGACCAGCACGAGCTTGGCCTGATGATCGGATTCCTCGTTCAACAGGGAGTAATCAACCTTGGCCTTATCGAAACCATAGGGAATGAGATGGGCCTCGTCGACACCCGCCTGGCGTGCGACCTCGGTGATCGGCAGCGGGGTGACGGAATGGGCGATCTCGATGTCTGACAGCATGTCATTCCTTCCTATGACGGGTTAGCAACAGCTCTAGGATAGCGCGAATGGGCTAAGAATGCGCGGGGGCGTCCACACCGAGGTGCTCGAAGGCGGCGAGCGTCGCCACGCGGCCCTGGGGCGTCCTCACGATGAGACCTCTCTGTAGGAGGTAGGGCTCGTAAACGTCCTCAAGCGTAGCGGGGTCCTCGCCTATCGCGCTCGCGAGCGTCGACAAACCGACGGCCCGGCCCCGGAACGTCTTGCACAGGGTCTCCAAGATCCTGATGTCCATCCAATCGAGACCGAGCTCATCGATCTCGAAGAACTCGAGGGCCTCGCGAGCGATATCGATATGAATGGCTCCTCCGCCACGAACCTGCGCGTAATCGCGCACCCTCTTAAGAAGCCTGTTCGCCAGACGAGGCGTTCCGCGTGAACGGGATGCAACCTCCTTCGCGGACTCGACATCGATATCGACCCCGAGGATGGAGGCGGAGCGCATAACGATCTCGGCGAGCTCATCGATGGAGTAATAATCGAGGCGAAACGAGATGCCGAATCGATCGCGAAGCGGACCGGTCAGCATTCCAGATCGCGTCGTTGCGCCCACCAGCGTGAATCTTGGCACATCAAGCCTGATGGAACGGGCGGCGGGACCCTTGCCGATCACGATATCCAGCGCGAAATCCTCCATCGCCGGATACAGAATCTCCTCGACCGACCTATTCAGGCGATGAATCTCATCGATGAACAGCACGTCCCCTGGTTGAAGGTTCGTTAGAATCGCCGCAAGGTCGCCCGTCCGTTCGATAGCGGGACCAGACGTGGTCTTGATCTGCGCGCCGAGCTCGTTGGCGAGAACCGTAGCGAGCGTCGTCTTGCCGAGGCCGGGAGGGCCCGAAAAGATGACGTGATCGAGGCTCTCGCCACGACTTTGCGCCGCTTCGATCAGGATACCGAGGCCTTGCTTGATATGCTCCTGGCCGCAATACTCGGACAGCCTCTGGGGGCGCAGCGTACGCTCGACGTCCAGGTCCGCCGTCGTAAGGTCGCCCGTCACGAAGCGCTCCCCCTCTCGGACCATGTCGCGTCGCGCGGCGCTCGTTCCCGCCCAGAGATCCTGAGAGTCATCCGCTTCCCACATCATGAGTCCATCCCCAATCGCCTGAGCGCGGCGCCGAGAAGCTCCTCGACGCGGCCGGAAGAGTCCTCGAGCCCATCGAGGGCGAGCTCGGCCTCCTGGCCGCTGAAGCCCATCGAAAGCAATGCAGCGCGCGCCTCCTCGAGAGCGAGCGGCGCAGCCGGGGCGACGCCGACGGGACAGCTGGCCGTAGCGGGAGCGGACGCGAAAGGCATGCCCTTTGCAAAGACGCTCTTCAGCTCCAAGATGAGTCGCTGCGCCGTCTTCTTGCCAACGCCGGAAACGCTCGACATCCCCTTCTCGTCCTCAGCCATCACGATGGCATAAAGCTCGCCCACGGAAAAGCGCGAGAGGACAGCCAGCGCGAGCCGTGGACCGACCCCGGAGACCGCGATGAGCTTATCGAACATCATCCGCTCGTCAGACGTAGCGAACCCGAAAAGCGTCAGGGCGTCCTCACGTACCTGAAGACGCGTATATAGCAGGCAGTCCTGACCGGGACTCGGAAGCGAAGCTGCGGTGATCGACGAGACGCCGAGGTCGAACCCGACGCCCCCAACATCAACCAGAGCCATGCTCGGTGATACTTCCAGCAGTTTTCCACGCAATAGCGAAATCATGCGTACGGGTTACCTTTCTCCTGTTGGTAGCTTCCATGCGTCAGCGCGAAGGTCCTGCGCAGGTTTGCATGGCATATTGCGCACGCCAGGGCGTCGGCCGCGTGGTCGGGCTTGGGCTCATGGTCGAGCGCGAGCAGGTTGCGCACCATGTAGGAAACCTGCGCCTTATCTGCAGCGCCGGTACCCACTACGGATTGCTTGATTTGCATAGGCGTGTATTCGCCGACCTCGACCCCGCAAAGCGCGCAGGCGACAAGCGCCGCTCCCCGAGCATGGGCGGTGGGGATAGCAGAGCGGACGTTAGCGCCGAAGTAAACGCCCTCGACCGCAGCCTCCTGCGGATGATATCGCCCGACCACCGCATGAAGCTCGTCGGCGATGCGCTTCAGCCGAGCGGCAAGGTCGCTGCCCGCCGATGTCTGAATGCAACCGTACGCCCTGGCGCGCATGACGCCGGACCGCTCCTCGACGATACCCCAACCGGTATTCGCCAAACCGGGATCGATCCCCAACACGATCATGCGCCACCTCCTCTTCGAACATCTGTTCTGAATATAACAGATTGGGAGGCGACGCCGCAACACATCCTAATTAAGAGAGAAGAACGGCAGATCACGGGGACCCATGGGCATGGGCGGCATCGGAACGGCGCCCTCCACGGAGCCGCGGTCGCCTCCCCTGGCAGCCTGCTCGGACATCGCGGCTTCAAGGCTCTCGAGCCGCTCCTGCATGCGACGAGCACCCTCCTCGGAAGCAAGCTCGCGCTGCTGCTCTGGACTCAGCCCCAGCATATCGCCGATAAGCGACATGATCTCACCGCGAGCGCGATCGCCTCTACCGTGCTCGACGCCCTCGACCCGCCTCATTTCCTCTCGGGCCAGCGAATCGGCATCGAGTGCGGCGCCCTCGCCCTCGCCCATGTCAGACCACACGAGCTGATACGGCCAACGACGCTCGTCGAACGTGCGACGCGATGTAATGGGATGCAGGGGAAGCGAGCGCCGTGCCAGCTCTCCCCGGGCAATCGCAAGCAACAGAAACGCGGCGGCCCGGCGATTCTCCCTCGACAGCGGAATCTCACTCAAGCTACGGTCGCGCTCGACATGCGCCTCGATCAAACTATCGATCTGCGAGGGGGATACATCCCTCAAGCACAAAGCCACCTGGGAGGCGGAGTCGCCATCTTGGCAACACGTCGCGATGAGACGAGTCAGAAGCTCCCCTGCGAGCCGCTCGATCTCAGGGAGCCCCGCAAGGCACGGATCGATGACGCTGGAGACGCCGTTGCGATACCTTGCAAGGAACTCAAGCTCCGTGAGGCAAACATCGCCGAATGGCGCCAGGGATCCAGCTGGACATACCGGTCCGATGGGCCCGCATAAGGCGTAATCAGTCTTCGTGAGCTGGGACAAGGGCAGCAGGCACAGGTCGATTGCGACATCTTGCAGGACTCGAGAAGATGCAAGCCCAAAGCGAAAAGCCCCCTTCACCAACCTCTCGCCCTCGAGCGGTCCGGCAACCGGAGCGTCGAAAACTCGCATGCCAAGACGCGACGCGATGCATCGAGCGCGGGAAACACGAGCATCCTCGAGCGCCTGCTGTTGAGGGGTGATGGCAGAATCATCGGGGACGATAACGCCGGCGACGTTCCGGGCACCCAACGCGTCCACGGCGAGGGAGGCAAGCAGCGCGCTCGGTAGGTCCCCACGCAACTCGAGCGTCACCCCGACATAGGAAGAAGCGGCCACGTGGTCTCTCAAATGCAGCACTAAGGCATTCCATAGCATTTCATGACGGGATTGCATCGGCGCCCGCACGGGCTCGATGCCTCCCGCGGCCAATCGATCGATATCGACGAGCAAGAGATCTTCCTCGAACTGCGGCGCAGCGGCAGCCAAAGCACCGCCATCATCAACGAGAAAAGAACCGCCAGCGTACACAGCCTCGTCAAAGCCGCCGACGGGACATACATCTGCGATCCAAATCCTGCGATCCCGTGCGAGATCGCGCAGCGAGGGCCCCTCGAGACCCGCGGCGCCCCAAGTCTCGCCGCGACCAGCATCGAATGAATCGACTTGGAAGTTGATGATGAGATCGCATCCCTGGGGCAACGCCTCAATATCGCGAGCAGCATCGAAAGTCAAAGCGACGCGCGTCCCATCATGATCGAACACCGGCGGCGCCCATGCATCGGGGGACTCAGCGCCACGCTTCCGATAGCAAACAAGCCGAGAGGGGACGACCCTTCCCTCCTTGAGCATGAGTACGTCGAAGTAGCTGGACTCGCCGAAGGGCAGCGCCAGAGGAACAAGCACGATAACTCCAGACGCACTGATATCTGTGGCAAGAGAAGAGAGTCGAGTCAGAACATCGGATTGAAAAGCTCCGTACGTTAAAAGACCACCGGGAAACGGCCCGGAGAAGACGGTGGCGGGAGCGCACAGCAGCGTTGCGCCCTCTTCAGCCGCGCGGTGCGCAAGAGCGCCCAAACGAAGGCACATTCCCTCTATATCACCAAGCTGCCCATCGATCTGGGCGATACCGAGCTTCATCATCGGCTCCAATGCTCAACCATAAATTGCTCTCGACCATTGCCGAGGCTCCGAAGAGCTCATCCGGCGCACAACGCAACTACCCTAAAACGCAAAGGGATTACCAAAGAACACGTTTCTAGATGCGAAGTTCCTATTCAAGTAATCATTCATTAAGTAGATACTTGTCAGGGACTTTGTTTGAACCTCTTCACGTCGCCAGGCATTTGCGTCCGCGCGAGCCAGGGATTCGAGAATCGCCATATTACCCTTCGCCAGCTGATTTCTCACAAGCTCAGCGTTCTCCCTGATCGCCTCTCCAACTTCACTGCCGATGGACTCAGCAATGTCCCTGCACGCCGCAATGATCTGGTCGCTTTGACAGCGAATAGCGTCGAGAACCTCCCGATGGCGCAGCTCCTCGAGATAAGCCGCAGCCAATTCATCCGAAGTGTGAACAATTTGATTCTCAACAGCAAAGATGAAGAAATCACACGCTTCGATTGTTCTAAAGGCGGGGGGATACCAACCATCGGCAATAGCGAAATCAAACTGAGACTGCACACGTTCCATCTCGGCAATCAAGCAACGGCATTCATGCGCCCTCCGCTCGTCTTCCGCAGCTCGGCCACAGTCAACCTTTTCGACAATCTCATGTCGTTGCCCTTGCACGATAACGGCGTACTCATGAAGCAGCTTTGATATCTTCTCGGCACGCGCTATCTCTTTATCGCGAATCGATTCGTATCGCTTAAGCATGATCTGATGACTCTGCCCATACGGATCCCTCACCTTAGAGGGCATTGCCACGTTCCTTTTATACTTAGCAATTGCCCGCGCTCGGCTTGCAGCTAAATATTCCTCGGCATCTTGATCGTAGTCGGGCGCTGAACGAAGATCGTGCGACTCACAAAGCCGAACCCAACCTTGATACTCTTTCATCATATGAGACTTTTTTATCTCGTCAGGGAGATCATCGAAAGAACGGTAGGGCTTACGAGGCCCCAGCTGAGAGCATCTATTTGCAAAATCCGCAAACTGCCCCATTAAAGAGCGAACATATTGAAGATTGTTAAACAACTGATCATTGCGAGCCATGCAACCTCCTTATGCATGCTTTTCCTTAGGCAGCAATATGCATGGAGACAATGATAGCGAAAAGAAATGAAGCTATATTGCCCGAAAAGAGAACGAGGTAAAGAAAGGGCCGCCGAAGCGACCCAATCTGGCGCTATGCACCATGTCGGCATATCAAAGCAACATGTCGACGACGCCGAACTAATTAAAAAGTGGCCTTCCAAAGACCATGGAGATTGCAATAGGCGTAGACAGAGCCGCTCTTAACGCCACCAGCGAAAAACGTGACGGGCGTATTGCCGGGCTTGAGATAATGAACCTCAAGACGGTCACCAGCCTCAAGGGCAACCCACTGAATATAATGCTCATCGGTCATCGGATGCTCCACCTCGCCAACGGCGACACGGATGATATGACCATCGCGCTGAAGCTCAACGGCAGGAACATGCTTCTCGACGGCAGCATCAACGGTGTTCTCGACAAGAAGCTCGTAGCCCTCCAGAGCATTAACATCGCTATCGAGCGTAGCAAGAAAAGCGCCATCAGCAGACTTAAAGAACTGAGCCATGACAAACTCCAATCAATCGTGAACTGATTGAAGTATTCCCAAGACCCATAGATATATATCGCTTCGAGTGAAGTTCACATAAGCCCATGAATACACTCAGCGGAAATGGAACTGCTTAAAACAAAAAAGGGGCCCGCGGGCCCCCGATAAGGCG
>USLT01000013.1 GCA_900555585.1 uncultured Collinsella sp. | reverse complement strand
TCGGCGGCCTCGCGCGCCATCACCTCGAACGCGCACGCTCCCCCGCGCGCCTCCTCGGCGACGGCGTCGCGATACAGCTCGTCGCGCATCCATTTGGTCAGCGAGCCGGCGGTGTTGGTGCCCGCGCAGATGCCGTAGGTGCCGGGGATGATAAAGGTGCCCGGCCATAGGCGCGCGTCCTCGACCATGTGGTCGGCGAGGCAGATGAAGTAGCAGCTGCTCCCGAGCTGAACCATCATGTCGCCGGGCACCGCGACGCCGGTCGAGACCGCCTCCGCCCCTGAGTCGCCGGTTCCCACCAGCACGGGCGTGCCCTCGGCGAGCCCCATCTCGCGCGCGGCCCGCGCCGTGACGCCTCCGGCGATGTCGGTCGCACTCATGACCTCCGCCATCTGGTCGGGCCTACAGAACCCCTTGCAGCCCTCCTCGTCGACCTCCCAGGTCTCCCGATCGTAGAGCGGCAGGAAATCCTCGGCGAGGTAGCGGTCGATGCAGAAGCGCCCGGTGAGCTTCGCGCATAGGAATGAGGACGCCGTCAGGAACTTGGCGGCCGAGTCGGCGACCTCGGGCATGTTCTCGTAGAACCACAGGACCTTGGGCGCGATGTCGGAGGAGCAGGGGTCGTGCCCGATCATCTCGCGGACGCGCTCCTCCCCGTGCCTCGAGACGAGCTCGTCGATCTGGGGCTTGCTCCGCGCGTCGATGCCGTACAGGATCGCGGGGGCCAGGGCGCGGCCCTCCTCGTCGACCGGGACGCAGTCGCACCCGAGCGCCGAGAGGCCAACGCAGCCGATATCGGCCGGATCGACGCCGGAGGCGTCGATGAGCTCGCGGGACAGCTTGCAGAAGTCGCCCCACCAGACCTTCTCGGCATCGTGCTCGAACCACGTCGGGCGCGGGTTGTCGGTGCCGTGCGCGCACGACGCCGTGCAGACGATGCTGCAGTCCCCATCGATGAGGACGCCCTTCGACTCGCCCGTTCCGATATCGATTCCCAGGAAATGGACCATGTGGACCACCTACTCTCCGCGCGCGGCGCGCGCCGCGGCCATGAAGGAGGCTACGCGCCCGGCGTCGACCGGCGCGTCGAACCTACCGTCGCGCTTGAGGCAGGTGCCCACGAAGGCGCCATCGCAGCGCGACAGCACGTCGGCCACCGTCTCCTCGCGGCAGCCCGTGCCGCAGACGATGGGCACGCTCGAGGCGGAGTCGCGCACCGACGAGATAAGCTCCGCCGATGGGCCGCGGCCCGCCGCCTCGCCGCCGACGACCAGGGCGTCGGGCATGCAGTTGAACATGATGGAATCCGCGATCTGCGCCGTGGTGCGGTCGTTGAGGTACACCTCGCCCTCGCTCGTGACGAAGTGGAAGAGCTTGAGGTCGTCCAAGCGCAGAGCGCTCTTGAGGCGCATGGTCTCGGCGAAATCGCGGTCGATGAGGCCGAGGTCGCCCGCCCAGGCGCCCGTGAACATGCAACGGGTGAACCGCGCGTCGACGGCGGCGCACAGCTCCATGGTCGCGTCGCCGTCATAGATCGCCTCCGCTCCCCACGGCAACGAGATCTGATCGGCGAGGGAGCCGATGACGCGCCCCATGGCGGCGAGGGTCACCGCGGAGACGCGCTTTTGGTACGGCATGCTGAACTCGTTGGTTATCAGGACCGCGTCGACGCCGCCCTCCTGCAACGCCTCGAGGTCGCGCTTGGCGGCGTCGGCGACGGACGCGATGGCGCCGCCAGGGTAGTACAGCGGGTCGCCCGGCAGGGGCTTGAGGTGAAGGAGGCCGATGATGGGTTTCTCGGTCCCGAACAGCTCGGTCTGAAACGACATTTCCACTCCAATCGATTAATCAAAATGAAATGCCCGATGCCAAAATGAAGCGGCGGGACGCATCGATGCGCCCCGCCGTCGCGTTCAAACTAGACCTCGTAGGCCATGGGATGCCCCCAGCTGCCCTCGATCTTGCACGTCTCGGCAGCGAAGCCGGCGGCGAAGTCGAGGCAGGCGGCGATTGCGTCGGGGCCGTCCTCGCCGGCCTTCTGCTTGGCGAGGTAGGTAACCAGGAACGCGGTGAGCAGCGAGTCGCCGGCCGCCATCGCGTCCTTGAGGTCCTCGGGCGCCACGGGCTTGATGCCCTGCTCGTAGAAGCGCTCCCCATCATAGGCGACCGAGCCCAGGCTGCCGCGCGAGGCGCAGGCGAAGCGGGGGCCGAGCTTGCAGACCCACTCGAGCTTGGCCTTGATCTCATCCATGGGCGCATCTCCCATGGACATGAAGGCGTAGGTGACGAAGGGCGCGATCTGCTCGAAATACTCATCCGTCGAGTCATCGGAGAAGTCGAAGCTGATCGGCACGCCCTCGGCGTGGATCTTGGGCAGCTCGCGCTCGGTAAAGCAGTAGTTGCCGCTATGAACGAGGTCGAAGCCACGGACATACTCGGCCGCGAAGCGGTCGATGACGTAGCGCATATCGCCGCGGACGCCGCCCTCGTTGGAACCGAGGAAGATGCGGTCGCCGGTCTCGTCGACGGTCACGCGCGCGGCGCCGTTGACGCCCACCACCTGCTGGCAGCGCGCGAGCTCGACGCCCTCCTCGCACAAGGAGGAGATCACGTGCTCGGCCTCGACGTCCGAGCCGAAGATTCCCATGTAGGCGCTGCGGTCCACGCCGAGCTTCTTGGCGAAGACGGCGAAGTTCACCGCATTGCCGCCGGGATACATGGTGGCGATGTGCTCGTACTTGTCGACGACGTTGTCTCCAAAGCCCAGCACGCTGATGGGATATGCGTTCATGGTCACTCCAATCGATTATCTTGCCGCACGGGCGGCTCGGCGAGACGGCGCCGATGTCCTGGCGACGCCGCCCCACGGATGCGCGGATAGCCCTTAGTACTTCTCGATGCCCATGTAGCGGCGGACGTCGGGATGGTGGTCGAAGACCTTGCCGCGCGCGGAGCGCAGCTCGCAGTTCATAGCGTAGAACAGGATCGGGTCGAGGAAGGCGCGGACGCTTTGGGGAACGTCGCCCATGCCGTACTCCATCGCGTCGAGGACCATGAGCGTGTCGGTGTGGGTCTCGAGGAAGGCGAGCGCGCGCTCGTCCATGGCGCGGCACTCGGAGGAGCCCATCTGCAGGAAGTAGAAGACGCCGGGCTCGGTGACCTCGAAGGGCCCGTGGAAGTACTCGCCGGAGTGGATGTAGGCGCAGCTCTGCCACTGCATCTCCATGAGGGAGCAGATGGCGAAGCCGTAGGTCTGGCTGAAGACGGGACCGGAGCCGAGGATGTAGAGGAAGTCGTGGTCCTGGCAGAGCGCGGCGAAGCGGTCGCCCAGCTCGGCGTTGACCTTCTCGCGGGCGGCGGGCAGGATCTCATCCATCTTGGCGATGCCGGCGTACATGTCGGCGAGATCGGCGTAGCCCTGCTGCTGGTCGAGGAGCTCGGCTGCGAGCGCCAGGGAGATGCCCGCGGGGACCTCGGCCTGGGGCACGCCCTCGCCCCACGGGTAGACCCAACAGGCCCACTCGCCGCTGTCGATGCCGGAGCCGGCGTTGTCGGTCATGGCGATCACCGTGGCGCCGGCGGCCCTGGCGATGCCGCAGGCATCGATGACCTCAGGGGTGTTGCCGGAGTGGCTGCAAGCGATGACCAGGGACTTCTCACCGAGGCGCTTGGGGCGCATGATGTCGAACTCGCGGGCGGTATAGGCCTCGGTGGTGAAGGAGGTCGCCTCGCGCTTCAGCAGCTCGTGGGCGGGCAGCAGGTCGATGAGGGATCCGCCGCAGGCGATCCAGAAGACGCTGTCGAAGGAGCCCTTCTCGGCGATAGCTTCGGAGATAAGGTCGTGTGCGTTCATATCGGTATGCTTCCTTTCTGATACGGCCATCAGGCCGCGATGATAGATGATGCGCTCAATGGGAGCAGGGTCGCGTCCCTAATCCACGAGGTAGCGCTCGAACGCGCGCATGTTGCGCTCGTCGGCGCCCGCGGGATCGTCGAAGTAGCGGCCGTCGGTGATCTCCTGTGCGAGGTAACCCTCGTACCCGTGGGCATTCAGTGCCGCGACGAACTCGTCCATGTCGTGCTTGCCGTCGCCCCAGACCAGATGGCCGTACGGATCGCCGTCGATGAAGTGCATGTTCTTGATCGACCCGTCGCCGAACTCGGCGAACCACTGATCGAGGGTCTCCCCCGCGACGCCCATCGCCGTGGTATCGACCATCGGGGCGATGTTGGGGCTCGCGACCTCGTCGAGCATACGGCGGGCGTCCGCCAGGGGCACGACGAGGTTGGACTCCTCGGGGCGCAGGCTCTCCATCGTGAGCGTGACGCCATGCTCGCCGGCAAAGTCCGCGAGGATGGAGAGGTGCTCGCGGGAGCGCTTCCACGCCTCCTCGCGGTCCTCGTCCCAGTCGCCCCAGCCGGAGTTGATCGACATGTACGGGGCCCCGAGCACCTCGGCGAGCTCGATGCCGTGCTTGAAGTATGCGATGCTCCTCTTGGCATGGAGGGGCTTCCTCGCGGCGTACTGCCACGGGTAGACGACGTTCTCGGGGCACAGCGAGCTGACGCTCAGACCGCGGGACGCGATCTTGCGGCGGAGCTGGTCCGCCTCGAAGTAACCCGTGTGGTCGAGGGTCACGTGGGGCTCGGCGCCCCAGAGCTCGATGCTCTTGAAGCCGATGCGCTGCTGCGCGTCGAGAAAGTAGTCGAGCGACCACATGATGTAGTGGATGTTCATTCCGGAGATCTGCTCGCGCCTCAGCTTCGGCGCGAATGGCGTGGTCTCGCCCATGTCCATCACTCCTTTACGATTCGTAGACGATGCGACCGTCGGAGACCGTGAGCGCCACGCCCAGGGATCGGGCGTCGCGCGGGTCCACCGAGAAGGCGTCGGCGTCCAGCACGCAGACGTCAGCGAGCTTGCCGGGCTCGAGCGTGCCGAGCTCGTCCTCGCGCTCAAGGTCGTAGGCGCCGCCGAGCGTCCACGCCCTCAAGAGCTCCGCGAGGGTCAGGGTGTTGCCCTGGTTGACGGGCAAGCCGTCAGCGAAGTACCCGCCGCACGCGCTGTAGATGGAATCACCCAGATGCGGGGTGAGCAGGGGCAAGTCGGTGCCACAGCACACGATGCAGCCCGCGTCCACAATGCCGCGGCGGTTCCAGCTGTGCTCCAGCCTGGTCTCGCCGATCTGCCGGCGAATCGTGGACAGGCAGTCCTCGCGGGCGTCCAGGGTGAGGATCTGCGGGTACACCTCGCAGATGCCACCGATGGATCCGAACGCCTCGAGGTCGGCGGGGTCGGAGTTCTCCAGGTCCGTGATGGAGTGGCGCCTGGCGAGCCGGCCCCGCTCGTCGCGGGGCAGGTCGCGGTAGAGCGCGACGGTCTTGCGGACCGCACCGTCGCCCTGGCAGTGCAGGGAGTAGCGGAATCCCTCGGCGTCGACCTCGGCGAGCTCGCGGGCGATAAGGTCCCACTCGGGCTCCTCCACCACCGTCTTGCCGGCGGCGCCGGCGTCGGCGCCCTCCTCGTAGGGCTCGATCATCTCCGCGAGCCCGCACCACAGGCCGCGATCGGTCATGCGGTTGAAACCGGAGAACCTGACGAACGGCCCCTGGAAGCGGTCACGGGCGGTACGGGCGTACGCGAGGTCGGCGCCGCGGCCCACGGGCTGGCTCATCATGTCCACGCGCACGGTGAGGTCGCCGGCGGCCTCGCGGCGCGCCATCTCGTCGGCGAATCCGTAGTAGTCGTCAAAGCACATCTCCTTGATGGCGGTGACGCCGCGCGAGTTGAGCATCCTCATGTAGTCGCCGTATGCCTCGCGTACCTCATCGAGCGGGAGGTAGTCGGCCATGAGGCGCCAGATCATCTCCGCATAGCAGGCATCCGGCGTGAAGCCGTAGCGCTCGCCGGCGGCCGCGTTGAGGGCGCAGGTTCCGGCGCCCTCGGTGAAGGCGACGGCGGGCGTCGCCGTGAAAACCTGGTCGAGTGCTCGATCCAGGTCGGCGCCGAGAAGGCATTCCGGCAGGTTGCGCCCGAGGGCGACGGGAGCCCCCTCATGGGCGGCGGTCCAAGCGAGGAGCGCATCGGCCGCGTCCGCCGGCGTCGACGCCGCGGAGAGGTCCGCGCCGGTGCGGCGGAGGACCCACCCGGTGAAGAACGTGTGGACGTCGACCAAGCCGGCCATGATCGTCCTCGTCCCCATATCACGGACCTCGTCCGCGGATTCGACGAAGGGACCCGAGTCGGCGGCCGGCCCGACGGCCTCGATCCGGTTTCCACGGATCGCGACGAACCCATCCATCGGATGATCGTCGAGGCCGGTGAACACGCTGCGGGATAGCAGCACCAGTGAGCGCTTTGGCATAGCCGACCTCCCCTAAACCGGCAGCATGCCGGAGATCATGGTCGCCACGAGACCGAATACCACCATGAAGATGAAGAACTTCCAGATGGTCTTCCACCATTGGCCGAACGAGATCTTCGCGACCGCGAGGCCCGCCACCGTCATGCCGGCGACGGGGCTGATCGTGTTGATGGTCTGGTTGGCGAACTGCAGGGCGGTGACGGCAGCCTCGGGGTTGAGGCCCATGAGCTCGGTGAGCGGACCCATGACGGGCATGGTCAGCGCGGCGAGGCCGGAGCTCGAGGGCACGAGGAAGGACAGGATGCCAAGCACGATGTACATGAAGGTGGTGTAGATGAACGAGGGGGCGCCGGCGAGCATGGTCGCGAGCCAGTTGAGAATGGAGTCGATGATCATGCCGCCCTCGGCCACGACCAGGATACCGCGGGCGATGCCGATGATGCAGGCGGCGTAGGCGAAGTCGGCGAGACCGCGGACGAACTCCTCCGCGATGGTCTTCTCGTCAAGCCCGCCGAGGATGCCGGCGAGCAGGCCCATGGCGAGGAACACCATGGAGATCTCGTTCATGTACCAGCCCTGCGTCACGAGGCCCCAGACGATGACGCCCATACCGATTGCGAAGTCGATGAGCACGAGCTTATGACGGAAGGTGAACTCCTCCTCGATCGAGGAATCCTTGACGGCGAACTCGATGCGCTTCTGCTTGTCGTCCTCATAGGTGACGGACGACTTGGGGTTGAGCTTGACGCGGCGGGCGTAGCGCATGGCCCAGAAGATGCCGGCGGCCGTGAAGATCACCCAGAGGACGGCGCGGAACCAAAGCTGCGGATTGCCCTCGATACCGATGACGCCCTGGGCGATCAAAACGTTGAAGGGATCGATCGTGGACGCGCAGTAACCGAGGTTGGGACCGAGGAAGCAGATGATGAACGCCGTCATCGAGTCATATCCGATGCCCATCATGATCGGGATGAAGATCGCGTAGAACGGCAGCGCCTCCTCCGACATGCCGAAGGTCGAGCCGCAGATCGAGAGCAGGACCATGGTGATCGGGATGATCAGGATGTCCTTGTTCTTGAGCTTCTTGACCACGCGGCTCATGCCCGCATTCAAGGCGTTCGTCTTGGCCAGCACGGCGAACGATCCACCGATCAGCAGGACGAATCCCACGACGTCGGCAGCAGCCTGGATGCCCTTGGTGGGAGCCTGGAGAACGGCGTCGAGGCCCTGGCGAAGGTCGACCTCCTCGCCCGTCTCCGGATCGGTATAGACCTTGTCGACTTCATGATAGGTTCCAGCAACCGCGACTTCGCGCTCGCCCGCGGCGGTCTGGATAGTCTGGCGGTCGAACTGGCCGGACGGGACCACCCACGTGAGGACCGCGAAGAACGCGATCAGCAAGAAGGCGATCGTGTAGACGTGAGGAAGCTGAAGCTTGAATCTGCGCTTGGGCTTCTCCTGCTTGGGATCTGACATGTTTCCCTCCTATCCCGATTGAGACGCTCGCTTGTATTTCCCACTTCTCAAGCAAACATCTTAGGTTGTTCTATTTTGATACCAGGAGATTTGGGGGACGTCAACGCAAATATACGGTTGTCCTAGGATGTTCTATGTACGGTATAGAATCAGCGCTGAACGGCGCTATCCGGTCCATGAAAAACGCCGGGCACCCCGAGACGGGGCGTCCGGCGCATGATGCGCACTTTCTGCCTCTAGATATGGAAGCTGTAGCGCGACCCGACGTAGAACTGCCTGCCATAGCAGAACGGAACATGATCGGCATCCAAGAAGCCGACGCTCATGTAGAACAGGGGCTCCCCCACCGGGACCTCGAGCTCGCGCGCGACGTCGACGTCCGCGCGGGCGATCTCAAGACGGCACGGATCGGACTCGACGGGGAAATGCCCCGTCCGCTCGCCCACGACTCGAAAGATAGAGCAATCCGCGAGGTCCTCCTCGCGGAGGAACTCGAACCCCTCGACGGGGTAGTAGTTGTTCTCGAACAGCACGGGGATGCCGTCGGCGGTGCGCAGACGGCTGACCAGGGTGAGTTGGGAACCCGGGCGAATGCCGAAAAACGCCGCCAAGGCGTCATCGGCCTCGATCAGCGCGCAGGATACGGGGCGCGCGCCCGGGCGCATTCCGTTCTCCCTGCACGCGTCCGTGAAGCTCTGCACATCGCCCTTCTGATGCACCTTGCGAACCATCTTGGGCGTCATGACGAAGGTGCCGCGGCCCTGCCGCTTGGTGAGGTAGCCCTCGCCGACGAGCTCCTCGATAGCGCGACGGACCGTGACGCGCCCGACGCCGAACATCCTCGACAGCTCGAGCTCGGTGGGAATCTGGGAGTCGGCCGGGTAGGTCCCGTTCTCGATCTTGCCCTTTATGACCTCCAGCACCTGCTGGTACAGCGGTGCGGCGGATCCGCTATCAAGCTGCGTGCCCACAGCGACACCATCCCTTGCGTAGAATCATCCTTTGCATCAATTCTACCGCACGCGAACGGGCAGCCGCTCGCCAGTGAAAACGGCTTAGCGGGCGCGCGCCTCCGCGGCCTCGATGAGGTCCGGGATCCGGTCGATGATGACGTCGGCCATCTCCTGCGTGAAGCCGAAGCGCTCCTCCCGCTTGGCGAAGACCGTGAGGCCCGCGCGCTTGCCCGCGGTGATCCCGGGCACGGAGTCCTCCACGCAGCAGCACTCCTCGGCAGACAAGCCGAGGGATTCCAGCGTATGCAGGTAAATCTCCGGGTTCGGCTTGCTCTCGTGGAACTGCTCCCCCGAGACCACGACCTCGAACATGCCGTCGAGCCCGCAGGCGTCGAGCACCTTGACGATGTTCTTCATCGGGCTCGAGCTCGCCAGCGCGACGCGCACGCCGCGCCCATGGAGCTCGGAGATGGTCTCGGCAACGCCGGGATTCATGATGGATCGGTAGTCGCACGCCTCGTGGCTCGCCCATTCCTCGAACGTCGCCTCCGCCTCGTCGCCCGTCAGCTCGCGGCCCACGCGGCGCCACCAATCCTGCAGGGTGCTCTGGAAGGTCTGGTGCGACTGGCCGACGAGGGCGATGACCTCGTCATCGGATACGGGCAGGCCGTTGTCGTCGGCGAATCGGCGCTCCTGGTCGGTATAGAACGCCTCGGTGTCGACGATGACGCCGTCCATGTCGAAGATGACGGCCCGATACGGGAATTCGACCAAGGTGTCGGTCATGCCACAACCTCCCAAAAACGACGCGCGATGCGAGGGCACCGCGTTAGCCAGCGGCTTGAAACCACCTGTAAACGGTACCACACCGCGCGGGCGCGCAATCCAAACGACAGAACTTCGACTGACACGAGGGCGCAATCATGTCCGCACGGGACGGTACGGTCGAGTAGACAAGGCGATACGCCGTCATCAGCACGCAAGACGCACGAGCACGCAAGCAGTAGCCAGCAAAGGAGAAAACTCAGCATGAACACCATCGACATCGCAGGTCGCGCGGCCGGTCCGCTCCAACTCGGGTGCCCGTCGACTGAGAGCACCCGCCGCACCCCGCATCATAGGATCATCGGCGAGCCGGGTCTTCGCTTCGGGCGCGCCATCGACGCGTACACCATCGGATCGACCCTCATGGACGGCAAGACATTCGAAAACGAGTACAGCGAGCTCGGCGGGCTGGTACACCAACTCAAGTACGGAAACCCGGACGGGGAGGCATTCGAACGCCTGGTCGACGAGATCCTGCACATCGCCCTACCCACCCTCGATAGCCTCGGGTTCCTGAAAGTGCCCCGTCTCGCGGTCGTCCCCATGCCATCGACCACCGAGCGCGAGTTCGATCTGGTCGCACGGCTCGCCCAAAAGATCGCCGCGCGATTCGACCTCCCCTACCGTGACGACATCCTCATCAAGAACAGCGGCGTGCACGCCAAGCACCTCGAACTCGGAAGCGAGTTCGCCGACGGCGACTTCGAATCCATCCCGTTCTCCAAGGCCACTCCAGCCACCGACAGCCAAGACCCGATTCCACTGCTGATCATCGACGACGTCTACGGCGAAGGACGATCGCTGCGCGCATGCCTGCGCGCCCTATCGCACGCAGGGCACGACGGGCGCGTATACTTCCTGAGCATGGTCTACACCCGCAACCATGGATTGGCGAGGCAGCGATGGGAGGAGGCGGCATGACGCATGGAAACGAGGGCGGGCCACGGACGCCAGGGGCCGAAGCCGTAATCTATCTCGCGGGCTCGCGCGTCGGCGTGTCCACCGGCAGGCTCCCGCAAAGCGTCCGCGATCGCGTGGGCACCATAGTCCGCCGCGGCATGCGCGTCGTCATCGGCGACGCGAACGGCGCCGACCGCGCCCTGCAGATGCTCCTGCGCGAGCTCGGCCATAAAGACGTAAGCGTCATCGTCGGCGGATCGGGGCGCGTGCGCAACCTGGCGGACCCCGACTGGCCCGTCGAGCGCATCGGCGCGGACTCCCCCCTCACGGGCAAGGCGCTCATGACGATCAAAGATGAAGCCATGGGCGAGCGCGCCACGCACGGCCTCATGGTCTGGAGCGACGTCTACACCAATAGGTTCGGGCGCGAGAGCGTGAGCAGCGGGACCTTGCGAAACGTCTGGCAGCTGTTGAGCGCGGGAAAACCCGTCGCGCTCTTCTACGTGCCGGCGGGCCGCTTCTTCGACCTGAAGAGCCTCGATGATTACGAGAACCTCGTCCTGCCCCTCACCGCGCCGATCACCCAGCGCTACTGGCACGGGAAGCTCGCCCGCCCCGACGGGTCCGGAACGAACGAGACCGAGGCGCCCGCGCAGGAGACCCTTCCCGGGCTCTAGCGCGGGCGCCTCGGCGCATGAAGATGCCCTGGATTACCGGCGGTTCGCGCGATAGTACTCGATCAGGGCCCTGGTGGACGCGTCCTGGCCGGCGAGCGCCTCGTCATCGTGGAAGGCGGGCGTGATCTGCTTGGCGAGCTGCTTGCCGAGCTCGACTCCCCACTGGTCGTAGGAGTCGATACCCCACACGACGCCCTCGACGAAGGTGATGTGCTCGTAGAGCGCGATGAGCGCGCCGAGCGCGTGCGGCGTGAGGTCGACGCCGAAGATGGAGGTCGTCGGACGGTTGCCCTCGAAGACGCGGGCGGGGACCATCCACTCGGCCGTACCCTCGGCGCGGACCTCGTCGGCGGTCTTGCCGAAGGCGAGCGCCTTGGTCTGGGCGAGGAAGT
>USLT01000012.1 GCA_900555585.1 uncultured Collinsella sp. | reverse complement strand
TGGGAGACGTAGCCGGTAAAGCCCTTGCCCTGCATGTTGACGGTATCGACGCCCACATGGACGAGCACCTCGACGCCGTCCGCGGACATGATGCCCACGGCGTGGCCCATGGTGACCGTCACCGTTCCGTCGACGGGCGCGTAGACCACGTCGCCCGCGGGCCACACGGCGCAGCCGGCACCGAGCACGCCCTCGGAGAAGACGGGGTCGGGAACCTCGGACATGGCGATGACCTCGCCCGGGACGGGAGCGCACAGCGCCCCCGCCTCGTGCACCGCGGCGACGGATGCCGGCGCGCCCCCTTCGTCCCGAGCGTCGCCCTTCTTCTTGAACATATCGAACAGGCCCATGCGGCCCTCCTTAGAAACGTGCGTGCAGGTGCAGACGGCGGACGACGACCCGCGACGGGCCCCCGTCCGCCTCGAACGACTCGATGCTAGTTGACCGCCTTGGCCTCGTCGTCGCGATAGGTCAGCCAGGTTCCGATGAAGGAGATGGCCATGGTGATCAGGATGCCGACGGACAGCCAGATCACGTTGGTGATGCCCTCGGCGCCCGAGGGGTCGACGAAGATCGGCAGGCCGAGGATGCCGGTGAAGCCGGACGTGAACTTCTTGACGCCCATCATGCCGACGAAGCCGCCGCCGATCGCCGACGCGATGCAGCTGATGATGAACGGGGTCTTCTTGGGCAGGGTCACGCCGTAGATGCAGGGCTCGGTGGTGCCGAAGAAGCCGGTGATGGCAGCGGGCAGCGCGATCTGCTTGAGCTTGGCGTCGCGGGTCTTGAGGAAGATTGCGAAGGTCGCTGCGGTCTGGGCGAAGGTGCAGACCTCACGGCCGGACAGGACGGCGTCGAAGCCGAGGACGGCGAGGTTGGTGAGCACGATCGGCACGCAGGCCCAGTGCAGGCCGAAGATGACCATGATCTGGTAGACGCCGCCAAGGAAGGCGCCGCACAGCAGGCCGCCGACCATCGGAATCTCGTAGATGCTCTGGAGCAGCAGGGACAGGCCGTTGGTGACGAGCGAGGCGACGGGGCCGATGGCCAGGTAGGTCAGCGGCACGGTGACGAGCAGGGTCGCCATCGGGACGACGAAGAAGCGGACGGCGGACGGCGTGGCGGCCTCGAGCTTCTTATAGAGCACGGATGCGAACCACACGGCCAGCACGACCGGGATGACGCTCGAGGTGTAGCCGGACTGCGGCATGATCACGGGCACGCCGAGGAAGGTCGCGTAGTAGCTCATCTCGAAGGGGGTGCCGGAGAGCACGGAGCCCAGGGCCTCGGCGGTCGAGGCGATGTTGACCATCGCCGGGAAGCACAGGGCGGCGCCGATGGCCGCGCCCACGAACTCGTTGATCTTGAACTTGCGGGCGGCGGTGAGGCCGAGGAAGATCGGCAGGAAGTAGAAGATGCCATCGGCAAACGAGCAGATGACGGTATAGGTGCCCGAGTCCTTGCTGATCCAACCCAAGAAGGCGGCGAGGGACAGCAGGCCCTTGGTCATGCCGCCGGCGGCGAGCACGGGCAGGACCGGCTGCAGGATGCCCGAGATGAGGTCGATGGCGACGCTCATGAAGGTCTGCTTCTTGGCGGGCGCGCCGGTGCCGGCGCAGGCGGCGGGCGCCTCGTCGACGGAGCCTCCGGCGTTGAGGGAGCCGGCCTCGACCACGGCGTCGAAGACCTCGTTGACATGCGGGCCGATGACGACCTGGTACTGGCCGCCGGCGTGCATGACCTTCACGACGCCGTCGGTCGCCTCGAGCGCCTCGTCGTCGGCGATCGACTCGTCCTTGAGCTTGAAGCGCAGGCGGGTGATGCAATGTGCGATGCTCTCGACGTTGTCGGAGCCTCCGATGTTGTCGATGATGACGCGAGCGAGGGCGTCATACGTTCCTGCCATGGATTCGGTCCTTTCGTCTCTATGGTGTCAAAGCAAGGCTATATCCTCCACGCCGCGCCGGGCCCGGGCGCGCCTTGGATGTGAAGCATGGTTCGGCGGCGGTCCGCCGGGGCGCTACCGCAGGCGGTTCACGTGCATCATGAGGTAGAGGAGCTCCTCCTCCGTGCACGTCCAGCCGTAGTCGCGGCTCAAGTAGCCGTCGATGGCGCGGGCGCAGGCGTAGGCCTCGGGGAAGTCGCGCGAGGCGCGCTCGAACAGGCTCGAGTTGCGGGTGTCGGCGGCACCTCCCTGCATGAGGCGCCTGATCAGGAAGCGCATGTGCGCCACGAAGCGCACGTAGGCATAGGACGTCCGATCGAGCTCGCAGCCGAGCTCGGCCTCGATGAGCTGGGTCGCGCCCTCCAAGATCACGGCGCTCTTCATGACGAGGTCCATGTCCTGGGCGGAGCCCATCCCGTCTATCTCGGAGTTGACGAGGTGGAGGGCGATGGAGAAGGCCTCGGCCGCCGGCAGCTCGATGCCGGTGCGGTCGCGCACGAGCTCGAGGCCTCGGCGGCCGAGCTCGGTCTCGCGGGGATAGACGAAGCCCACCTCGTGGGCGAGCGGGTTCTCGAAGGCGATGCCGTCCCGCGCGCGCTCGATGGCGTATTGGAGATGGTCGGCGAGGGTGAAGGCGAGGTTGCCCGAGAGCTTGCAGTCGAGAGCCTCGCCGGCGATGGCGACGATGTCGGAAGACGCAAGGAGCACGTCGTCCGAAACGGACTGGACGACCCCTATGTACTGCTCGTCGACATCGGCGAAGACGCGCTGGATGACCGACTCGTCCTCGAGCTCGTAGGGCATCTTGGGAAAGCCCACGCCCTTGCCGAAGACAACAATCTCCTCGCCCGCATCGCTGGATGCGAGGGCGACGTTGTTGTTGATTTTCTTCAGGATGAGCATGAAAAAACTCCTCGGGTCATCGCTGCGCACGAACAGGGACCGCAAGGCCCCCGAATCTTGGTGCGCAAGTGATGCCTCCGGGGAGTAACAACCTTGCTGCGACTCGCATGGTAGGGGACGCCCTCGATTCGCGCGCCTCTTTCTGCCGTGAACGGTCGATATCTGACGGTGAACGGTATCTTAGCATAGATCAGTCGTCATCCGACACGCATCGCGCGACCCGCGGGCGCGCGACGGCGCCCGCGGGAGACGGGGCGAGGGACTAGTCGAGCCCCTCGGCGCCGTTGGACTCGATGATGCGCTTGTAGGCGAAGAAGCTGTCCTTGCGGCGGCGCTCGTAGGTTCCGGTGCCGTCGTCGTACTTGTCGACATGGATGAACCCGTAGCGCTTGCGCATCTCGCCGGTACCGGCGGACACAAGGTCGATGGGCCCCCACCAGGTGTATCCGATGAGGTCGACGCCGTCGGCCACCGCCTCCGCCATGGCGCGCACGTGGCTCTTGAGGTAGGCGATGCGGTAGGGGTCGTGGATCGAGCCGTCCTCCTCCACCTCGTCGAAGGCCCCCATGCCGTTCTCGACCACCATCAACGGGATCTCGTATCTCGCGTAGATATCGTTCAGCGCGATGCGCAGGCCCGTCGGATCGATCTGCCAACCCCAGTCGGTCGACTCGAGATAGGGGTTCTTCCCTCCGAAGGACATGTTGCCCGCCGTCTGCTCGTGGTCCTCGTGCGTACCGACCGTCGCGGACATGTAGTAGGACAGCGTGTAGAAGTCGACCTTACCCGCGGCGATGTCCTCCAGGTCGCCCTCGCGGACGTCGAGCTGGATGCCGTGCTCCTCCCAATAGCGCTTGGCATAGAACGGGTAGGCGCCGCGGACCTGGACATCGGAGCAGTACCAGTTCATGCGGTTCATCTCCTGCTGCGTCGCGAGCACGTCGGCCGGGTCGCAGGTCGCCGCGTAGGAGAGGATGAAGCAGTCCATGTTGCCCACCTTGAACTGCGGATAGCGCTCGTGGGCCAGCCGTACGACGCGGCCGGACGCCACGAACTGGTGGTGCAGCGCCTGGTAGCACTGCTGCGGCGTCACCACGACCTTGGAGCCCGGGCCCTCGAAGCCGCGGATCATCGAGGTCTCGAACAGCGCCCCCATGCGGGAGGTCCCGCAGTTAATCTCGTTGAAGGTGAGCCAATAGCGGACCTTGTCCCGGTAGCGCTCGAAGACCGTGGCGCAATAGCGCTCGAAGATGTCGATGAGCTCGCGGCTCTCCCACCCGTTATAGCGCTCGACGAGGCTGTAGGGCATCTCGTAGTGCGACAGCGTCACGAGTGGCTCGATGCCGTGGGCGCGGCAGCAGTCGAAGACGCGATCGTAGAACGCCAGGCCCGCCTCGTTGGGGCGCTCGTCGTCTCCGTTGGGGAAGATGCGGCTCCACGCGATGGACATGCGGAACATGTTGAAGCCCATCTCGGCGAACAGCTCGATATCGCCTTCGAAGCGATGGTAGAAGTCGATGCCGTCGTGATTGGGATAGAACCTGTCGGGATGGATGTCGACCGTGATCTCTCGCGCGCGGCCGACGCCGCCGCCCATGAAATGGTCGTCGACGCTCGGGCCGCGTCCGTCGACGTCCCACGCCCCTTCGCACTGGTTGGCGGCCGTCGCTCCGCCCCAGAAGAATCCATCCGGAAATACCTGGCCCATCTTAAGGCCCCCCTCTCCTCGTCGGTCGCGGGCGCGCGGTTCGTTCGGCGCGCCGTCTCGCTGCCCATCTTGACCGCCCGGCGCCCTATCCGCAATAGATATCATCGTTTTGGAAACTTATTTATCGAGTTGAAATGCTATTTTAGAAACTATTCTGATACCTATTGATACCTAAGTGGCAAGGGGACTGCATGGACGTCATCCGGCGCATCGAGGACGCGCGCGGCCTCACCCCCGTCGAGCAGCAGCTCGCGGCGACGGCCGTCGAGCTCGGGCCGCGGCTCGCGCGGCTCGGCATCAAGGATTTCGCGAAGGCGGCGAGCGCATCGGTCCCCAGCGTGCACCGCTTCTGCAAGAAGCTCGGTCTGGAGGGGTTCAAGGAGCTCAAGGTGGAGCTCGCGCGCAGCCGGGCCGGAGAGGCGGCGGGCGTCGACATCAACTTCCCCTTCTCGCGCGGGGACGGGGGCGAGACCATCGGCGGGCGCATGGCGTCGGTATACGAGACGACGGTGCGGGACACCCGGGCACTGCTCGATCCGCGCGACCTCGACGCCGCGGCCGAGCTCCTCGGCGGCGCCTCGGGCGTCGACGTCTACACCGCCTCGCACAACCTCTACCCAGCGCAGATGTTTTGCAACCGCCTGCTCTCGTGCGGCATCGACGCCGCGTGTCCCGCCGACGCCGAACGCCAGGTATGGACGGCGCTGCGCTCGGACGAGACGCGCGCCGCCCTGCTCATCTCCTACTCGGGCCTCGGCACGAGCATCGAGCGGGTGGCGCCGATCCTCGCCGAACGCGGGACCCCCGCCGTGCTCGTCGGGACGCCTCGGGCGGCGTCGCTCAACCCCGGGTTCGCGTGCTACCTGCGCGTCAGCGACCGCGAGAGCCTGCAGGACCGCATCACGCAGTTCGCCAGCCATATCGCGGTCCAGTTCGCGCTCGACACGCTCTTCGGCTGCATCTTCGCGCGCGACTGGGACCGCGCGCGCGGAGCACTCGAGCTCGCGCTCCCCCGCACCGCCCTGCCCGCGCTCGCCCGCGACCGGGCGGTCGGGCGCTAGAAGACGAGTAGCGACGCCGCGAGCACCACCGGCATGGTGGCGAGCGATAGCAGCGTCGACGCGGAGACGAGCCCCGCGCCGAAGCGATAGTCGCCGCCGAAGAGCTGCGGGAACATCGCCGTGACGGCGCCGCATGGAGCCGCGAACCCGATCACGACCGCCATCTTGACCGGCACCGCCACGGGGACCGGGACGAGCGCGGCGACCACAAGCGCGGGCACCACGACCAGGCGCGCGAAGGTCGCCAGATAGAGGTTCTTGTCGCGGGCCAGGCTCCGCAGGTCCGTCTGGGCCAGGTACGAGCCCAAGATCAGCATGGCGAGCCCCTCGTTGAGGTTCGCCATGCCGTCGACCGTCTCCATGGCGACGGCGGGCAGCTCGAACGGCGACGCGAACAGCGCGAGGCCGAGCGCCGAGGACAGGATCGCGGGGTTGGTCAGGATCCTCCGCACGGAGATGACCGAGGCGTCGTTCGCCACGAGCCAGACGCCGTAGGTCCACGTTATCGCGAGCTGGGTCGCGATGCACACCGAGATGTAGAAGACGTACTCCCCGCCCATCACGCTATCGACCAGCGGGATCCCGACGAATCCCATGTTCGACACCATGATCCCGAGCTGGGCGATGCGCCGGCGGTCCCGGTAGAGGAGTCGCGCGACGAGGGCGGACATCGCCGTGAAGACGATGGTCAGGACCGAGCAGACGACCGCCTCGCCCATCAGGGCGGGGTCGAAGTCGACGGCGAGCGAGCGCAGGATGACGCCCGAGGTCGCAACGTACAACGCGACCGTGCTCATCTGCGATACCCCCTCGTTGCTGAGCTTGCCGCTCCTGAACATCGCGGCTCCGATGCCCATCATCAGGAACATCGCGGCTATCTGCGTCAGCATGACGGGCATCGTGCCCGCGATCGACATATCCATCTGGCTGGGGCTCCCTCCCGAAGTGCGCGGCCGATACATTGTACGCGGCGGTCGGGGCGGCCGCGGGCGCCGCAGGGCCCGTTTTCGCGATTCGTAACGCACGCGTTTGCGGGTAAGCTATCACCAGCAAACGACCGCGATGCAAAGGAGCATCATGACGAACACCACGACCACCGCGCGCGCACGCGCCGCCGAACTGCTCGACGGGGGCGCGAGCCTCCACGGATTCGCGACCGTCTCGCGCGAAGAGGTGCCCGAACTCGACGCCGACGCCTACATCCTGCGCCACGAGGCCACGGGCGCCCGCCTCATGTACCTGCCCTGCGAGGACGAGAACAAGGCGTTCTCCATCGCGTTCAAGACGCCGCCGGCCGACGACACGGGCGTCTTCCACATCCTGGAGCACTCGGTCCTGTGCGGGTCGGACCGCTACCCCGTGAAGGAGCCCTTCGTCGACCTCATCAAGAGCTCGATGCAGACGTTCCTGAACGCCATGACCTATCCGGACAAGACCGTCTACCCGGTCGCCTCCACCAACGAGCAGGACCTCATGAACCTCGCCAGCGTCTACATGGACGCCGTGCTCAACCCCGCCATCTACACCAAGCGCGCCATCTTCGAGCAGGAAGGTTGGCACTACGAGCTCGACCGCGGCGAGACCCCCGCCGACGACCGGCTGCGCTACAACGGCGTTGTGTTCAACGAGATGAAGGGCGCCCTGTCCGACCCCATGGACGTGCTGGACAACGCCGTCAACGGCGCGCTGTTCCCCGACACCGCCTACGCGTTCGAGTCGGGCGGCAACCCCCGCGCGATCCCCACGCTCACCTACGAGGGCTTCCTCGACAACCATGCCCGCCACTACAACCTCGCCAACAGCTACATGACGCTCTACGGCGACCTGGACGCCGAGCGCTTCCTCGCGTTTTTGGACGACGAGTTCCTCTCGCGCGAGAACCGCGCCTCGCGCGCCGGCGCCGGCGCGCCCAACGCGCTCGAGATGCAGGCGCCCGTCGTCTGCGACTACAAGCGCATCGAGATGCGCACCACGCCCGAAAACGCCATGGCGGGCCTCGCCTACGTCATCGGCACGGCGCACGACCGCAAGCGCCTGGTCGCCGCCGACATGATCTTCGACGCCATCCTGGGCTCCAACGAGGCGCCGGTGAAGAAGGCCCTCATGGCGGCGAACCTGGGCGGCAACATCACCAGCTACACCGCGGGCGACCGCCTGCAGCCCTACGAGCTCATCATGGTGCAGAACGCCGAGCCCGGGGCCGCGCGCGAGCTGCGGCGCATCGTCGAGGAGGAGTGCCGCCGCCTGGTGGAGGACGGCATCCCGCGCGAGCGCCTCGAGGCCGTGCTCGCCAGCGAGGAATACGACCTGCGCCAGCGCGACTACGGCTACCCCGACGGCGTGGCGATAGCCTGCGACGCCCTGGGCACCTGGCTCTACAGCGACGACGACGCCACCTTGGCCCTGCAGTACGCGCCCATCTACGCCGAGCTGCGCGAGCTGCTGGATACCACCTATTTCGAGGACCTGCTGCGCGAGCTCGTGCTGGAAAGCGAGCACCGCGCCCTCGTGGAGCTCGCGCCCGTCGCGGGCGACGCGACCGAGGGGGACGCCGGCGAGGAGGCCGAGCTCGCCGCCGCGCTCGCACGGATGTCCGATGAAGCCCGTGACGAGGTCTGCGCCAACGTCGACGCCTTGCGCGCCGCCCAGGAGGCCGAGGACGCGCCGGAGGCCAAGGCGACGCTGCCGCGCCTGCACGTCTCCGACATCGGCGAGGCCCGCCCCGAGCCGCCCTTCGCGCTCGATGCGGCATCGCCGCTGCCCTGCCTCAAGCACGACATCCCGACGCACCAGCTCGCCTACGCGGTCGAGTACTTCGACATCTCGCACCTCTCGTTCGCCGAGCTCCCCTACGCCACCATCCTCGCGCGCCTCATGCAGCAGCTCGCCACCAAGAGTCGCTCCGCCGCCGAGCTCGACAGCTATATCGACTCCAACCTCGGCTTCCTGTCGTTCCGCTGCGAGGTGATCGGCCAGCCCAACTGGAAGCTCGCCGCGCCCAAGCTCACCGTATCGGCCGGCGCCCTGTCCGAGAAGATCGAGCACCTCGCGCGCATCCCGCGCGAGGTCTGGAGCGAGACCGTGTTCGAGGACACCGACCGCATCCGCGACGTGCTCGTGCAGATGCGCATCGGCATGGAGCAGGCCTTCCTCAACGCCGGGCACCAGGCGGCGCTCGGCCGCGCGCTGTCCTACGTCTCCCCCGCCGCGGTCGTCGCCCAGCAGCTGTCGGGCGTCGACTTCTACCGCTTCCTGCGCGACCTGCTCGACCACTTCGACGAGCGCAAGGACGGGCTCTGCGACAAGCTGCGCGAGCTGCAGGAGCGGATCTTCGCCTCGACCGGCGTGGCGACGAGCTTCACCGGCAGCGACGAGGACTACCGGCGCTATTGGGAGGCGGCGGGCGACCTGGGCCTGGCCCCGCGCACCGCGCCCGCGAAGGAGCTGTACGTCCCCATGCCCGAGCCCAAACGCGAGGCGTTCATCATCCCCAGCGATGTGTGCTACGTCGCCCGCGCGACCGATCCGCGCGTGCTCGGCATCGAGACCGACGGGTCATGGAGCGCGCTCTCGCAGGCGCTCACCTACGAGTACCTATGGAACGAGATCCGCGTGAAGGGCGGCGCCTACGGTTGCGGCTTCCGCTCGGTGGCGGGCTCGCAGCTCGCGTTCTACACCTACCGCGACCCCGCCATCGATCCGTCGCTCGAGCGCATCGCGCGGGCGGGCGCCTGGCTGGCGTCGTACGAGCCCGATGCAGATGCCTTCGACGGCCTCATCGTGAGCTGCGCGGCGAGCTTCGACGCCCCCGTGAAGCCCTATGGGCTCGCCAAGCGGCAGGACCTCAACTATCTGGCGAAGCGGCCCGCCGCCTGGCGCGCGCAGCTCCGCGAGCAACTGCTCGGCACCACGCCCGAGCATCTCCGCGAGCTCGGCGAGGTCGTCTCGCGCGTGGCCGAGGAGGCGCCGCTGTGCGTCTTCGGCGGCCGCGAGATCATCGAGGCGAGCAGGGCCGACCTCAACGTGATCGACCTGATGGCATAGGCGCCCGGCGACTCTGATGTCTAGCGGCGCGGCGGCCCCTTCGAGCCGCCGCGCCGCTTTTGCTTGCGGGACCCCTCCCTACTCGCCCACGCGCTCGATGTCGTACGGCGTCGTCTGGTAGACGTAGTAGTTGAGCCAATTGGTATAGAGCAGCTGGCCCTGCGAGCGCCACGTGTTGCGCGGCTCGCGGGACGGGTCGTCATCGGGGAAGTAGTTCCGGGGAACCTCGGGGTCGATGCCGCGGGCGAGGTCGCGCTCGTACTCGAGCTTGAGCGTCTCGCGATCGTACTCGGGATGGCCGAAGACGAAGAACCGCCGGCTATCGGTCGATTTCACCAGGTAGAGGCCGACCTCGTCCGACGTCGCCACGATCTCGAGCCCGGGCTCGGCCTCGACGTCCTCGATGCGCACGTCCGTGTTGCGCGAATGGACCGCCCAGAAGCGGTCATCGAAGCCGCGGACGAGCGGGCTCGACGCCTTGAGGATGCGATGCTCGAACACGCCGGACGCCTTCTGAGGCAAGTCATGCTTGTCGATGCCGTAATGGTGGTAGAGCCCGGCCTGCGCGCCCCAGCAGATATGCAGCGTGGAGTGCACGTGCATGGTGGACCAATCCATGATGCGGCACAGCTCCGGCCAGTAGTCGACCTCCTCGAAGGGCATCTGCTCCACCGGCGCGCCCGTGATGATGAGGCCGTCGTAGTAATCATCCTCGACCTCGTCGAACGTCCGGTAGAACGCATCGAGATGGCTCGACGAGACGTGCGTCGCCTCGTGGCTCGCCGTGCGCAGCAGCTCCACGTCGATCTGCAGCGGGGTGTTGGAGAGCTTGCGCATGATCTGCGTCTCGGTGGCCACCTTGGTGGGCATGAGGTTCAAGATGAGCACGCGCAGCGGACGGATGTCCTGATGGAGCGCGCGGTACTCGGTCATGACGAAGATGTTCTCGCTCTCGAGCGCGGCGGTCGCGGGAAGGGCGTCGGGGATCCTGATCGGCATATCTCACCTCGTGGTTCAAAAAAGGCACCCCGTCTTACGAGGCGCCCGCGCGTCACATGGTAGGGGCGGTGGGACTCGAACCCACAATCCTTTCGGCCGAAGATTTTAAGTCTCCTGCGTATGCCAATTCCGCCACGCCCCCGGATGGGCAACAGTCTACCACGACAGGCGCGGCGACCATCCAATGGAAGTGGAGGAGCCGCGAATCGCCTCGACGATGGTGGGCACCATGCCGGCCATGAGGCTGTTCTCGCTCACGACGAGCTCGGTGTATCCGCCCGCGCGCATGAGCTCGGCGACGGCCACCGCGCCGCCCAGGATGACCGGCGCCCGCTTGGGCTGGATCCCCGGCAGGGAGGCGATCTGCCCGACGTCCAGGGCGCCGAGGCGCTCGATCGCCGCGTCGACCTCATCGAGTCCGAGCGTGGAAAGGTGCACGAGGGACGAGTCGTAGACCTTCATCCCGTGCGCCATCGCGACGAGGGTCGTCACCGTTCCGCCGACCGCGACCAGTTGCCCGGGCGCGCGGTCGATATCGTCCCAGAACCCCTCGAAGCATCCGCGGGCATACCCCGCCGCGCGCTCCACGGCGGCGGGAGACGGCTTCCCGGACCCCCAGAACCTCTCCGTCATACGCCGGCAGCCGACCTGCAGCGACGCGGCGCGCTCGAGTTCGACGGGCTCCCCCCGCCGCCAGCTGCCGACCACGAGCTCCGTCGATCCGCCGCCGGAGTCCGCGACCGCGATGCGCCCGCCCTCGAAGTCGCGCGCCACGCCGAAGAACGTGAGCGCCGCCTCGACCTCGCCCTCGATCACCTGCGGCGCGAGGCCGAGGCCCTCGAGCGCCGAGACGAGCTCGCGCCCGTTCTCGGCGTCGCGGGCCGCGCTCGTCAGCGTCGTCGCGACGGCACGGGGAGCGAACTCGCCGATCAAGCCCTTGAACCCGGCGCACGCATCGACCACGCGGCCGATCGCGGCGGGGGCGAGCCTACCGGTCGCATCGACCCCTTCGCCCAAGTCCGTGATGACGGTGCGCTTGCGCGACGAGACGATCGCCCCGTCCTCGACCTCGGCCAGCAGCAATCGCGACGAGACCGTTCCCAGGTCGATGACGGCCAGGCGCATCCTATCCATGGGCACCTCCTATTTCGCCGACGAGTCGCCGATCGAGGAGACCTGGCGCCCCTCGTCCGCATCGAAGAAGAACACCGCGTCGAGAACCTGGAAGTACCAGGGGCAGTCGTCGTAGACCGCCTGCTCCGCCTGCTCGACCTCGACCGAGGTCATCGGCGCCTCCGAATCCTTGTCCGAGCCCTTGCCGCTGTCCGAGTCGTCAGCGCCCGTGACCGTGATGGTCTTCTCTCCGGGCATGACCATGCCCTGCTCGCGCGCCGCCTCCTCGATGCCCTCCTTGGATAGATAGCGATCGACCTCGGCCTCGAGGGAATCGTTGTACGCCTTCCTGATCTCCATCTGGCGCTCAAGGATATAGCTTGCGCGGTAGGCGGTGTAGAAATCGCGCGCCGGCATGTACAGGCCGATGCCGACGGCCGCCGCCACCGCCAGGTAGAAGACGACGCGGTACCGCCCGCAAGCTAGCTCGTACGCCCCCTGCACGAGGCG
>USLT01000011.1 GCA_900555585.1 uncultured Collinsella sp. | reverse complement strand
TCATTCCAGGTCAGTGTGTAAGTCACACTTGCTGTGACCGGAACCGCCCTCGTTCTTAACGAGCGCAGCGAGGGCGTCGCGAAGCTCCTGCGCAAGGCGCTCGCCCTCTGCCTGGGACAGGTTATCGGCGTTCTCGAGGCCTGCGCGAGCCGCATCGAGGGCATCCTGGTAGGCCTTCCAGCTCTCGGGCGTGTACTTCGATCCATCCGTCAGCGCCCCGGCGACGAGGTCGGAGAGCTCCGTACCGGCGTACTTGAGCACCGGGCTGGAGAGCGCGGCCTCGATGCCGGCCTTGAGGTCGGCTATCTGCTGGCCGGTCAGGCTCTCGGGGGCCTTGAGGCCCTCCTCGGCAGCGGCGACCGCCTTATCCAGCGCCATCACGGAATCGGTGGTCCATGCGCCGGTATCGGCGGCCTTCGCCTTGGCGACGAGGTCGCGCAAGGCCTCGATCTCCGCATCGAGCGATGCATCGGAACCGCGGGTCAGGAAGATCTCGGAAATCTGGGGGACGGTGCCCTTGGGCCACTCGAAGACGATGTCCTTGACCGCGGAGACGCCCTCGCCGAAGGACAGGTCCCTGAGGACGCTATCGAGGACCCCGAGCTCGACCGTCTTTGTCGCGGGCTCGCCCGCGCGAAGGTCCCCGCTGTAGACGACCGCCTTCACCTTGACGGCGGGCTGGGCCGCCTTGGAGATGACGCGGACGCCGTCGAAGGGCTCGCCGTCGGCGGAGATGGGGGCGGACACGTGGTAGGTCAGGGTGCCCGCCTCGTCGGTAGCGGGCTGCCATGCGGTCAGCATGCTCTTGTCGAGCAGGTTATCGGGCGTCTTGCCCTGCTGCTCGACAGCGGCGGTCTCGAAGTCGCCGCCGGCGTAGACCGGCACGTACTCGCCGCCGTTGATGCGCAGCTCGCCGATCTCGAACCAGCGGTTGGTATAGGCCCTCGTGAAGCGGATGCGCATGTAGCGCGCGGTCTCGTCGAGGCCCTCGCCGGACTTGATGAACATGTTGCCCGGGAAGTCCGTGGAGTGGGTCATCCACGGGGCCTGCTTGGCGGTGGCGTCCCTGCCGGGGTCGGCGACCGTGCCGGCGCTGTTGATGTCGAGAACCGTCTTCCACTCGGAATCCTTGGCATCGGCAGCATCGGCGACCTCGATCACGGCATTACGGATGAAGTCGAGGCTAGCTTCGGGAACAAAGTACTCGACGCTCTTGATCGAGCGCTCCTGGCCCAGGTCGAAGACGACCTTGGTGCCCTCGGAGGGGCCGCCGCTGGACTTGGTGGCGGTGGCGACGTCGCCATCGAAGATCTTGGCGGCGTCCAGGGTCTGGGCGCCGGGCAGCTCGCTCTTAACGATGCGGGGCGCGAGGGAGTTCAGGTAGCTACCGGCAAGCGCCTTGAAATCGACGGATGCCGCATCCGCCGTGGCGCGGTAACCGACATAGCGGGCGCGGACGGGATCGGTGCCCTTGAGCGAGATCCACTCGATGCCGTTCTGGGAGTAGACGAGGTCGGCCTGCGTCGCGTGCTGGGCATCCGCGTTGGAGAGCGCGACGTCGCGGCGGACGGAGCCGAGGTCGACGGCGATGACGTCGCCCTTCTTGGGCAGGGTCACCGATCCATCGGTCGTCTTGAAGGAGCCGTCGCCCACGCGGGCGGCGAGGTTGGCGGCCGACAGGTCGAAGGTCGCGAAGAGGCTGTCCTTGCTATAGGAGAACTTCTCGAACGCGTTGAACTCGAAGAGTTGGAACCAATTTCCGGTCGCGGCGGTAGAGACGAGTTTCACGCCCGTCGCCTCCACGCGGTCGAAGGAAACGGTCTGCTCCGAAGCAGAAGTCGGTGCGGGAAGCTCGGTCCATGTGCCGTCCGCCGAAGGCGCGGCGTCGGTGGTGTAGTAGAGCTTGGAAGAGTTGAACTTGTCGCTATCGCCCTGCTTGAGGTAGATGCTGTCGATCAGCTTGGGTGCGCTGAACGAGAGCATCACGTAGTCGTTTGTCTGGGTATTGCGGCTGCTCCAGAACTTGCTATCCGCGTTGCCGTCGACAACGTTGGCGATAGGGTTGTTCTGGTGCTGCGGCATGTTGGTGGTCGCGGTCGCAGTCGCCTCGATCTTGCCGAAGCCGGCATGGAGGTCGACGACGCGCCACCACTTTTCGGTATTCGCGCCGTTGACGACCTTGATAGCCTTCGCCGTCAAGGGGCCTGCCAGCTGGACGGTCTGGGACTTGGCGGAGGTGATAGCGCCGGCCTCGTGCCAGACACCTTCGGAATCCTGGTAGTAAGCCTTGCCGGACTCGATGACGTCATCTGAGCCGCCACCCTGCTTGAAGGTGATAGAGGTGATGGTCTTGGGCGCGTCGAAGGTCACCTGGACGGCGGCGTCCTTTATCGTCGCGTCGTGCTTATTCGGTTCGGCCTTCTTATGAGTGAACCAGGCCTCGGTATCACGACCGTCCGATGCGTTCTGGATGGGCTTGCTGTCATCTGCAGATTCCTGATTGGCGACAGTGACGGTGCCGGTGAACACGGCGTTCTCGTCGAGCTGCTTGTTCACCATGATCTCGTTGATGGTCGGCCAGGCGTCTTGGTGGTTGTCGCGCACGGCGATGATGCGCACGCCCTCGACGCCCTTGATGTCGAGGCCGGTGAGGGAGACCTTGCTGGTGCTGAACTCCTGGGAGCCCTCGACGTCGGTCCACTGGCCGCCCTTGAGGTACTGGACCTTGCTGGCGTCCATGAAGTCCTTGCCGCCGCCCTGGATGAAGGTCACGGACGTAAGGTCGAAGGGTTTGCTGCTGACCATGCCGAAGTAATCGCCCTTGGCGAGCTTGTTCGGGCTCTGGTAGACGGCGCCGGTCTTGGGGTCGCCGTCGAAGACGGCGGCCGTGCTGCCCACGGGTGTGTCGGTGCGGCTGGTCACCAGCTTGGTGACCACGGCGTCGGGGTCGGCGGCGAGGGTCGCCTTCTCGGCGGTATAGGCGTCGAGCGCAAGGACCATCGGGGTGATGTGCGCCTTGCCGACGCGCGCGTACTCGTAGTGGTTGATGTACCACAGGGCGTGTCCGTTGGCGCGCTCCAGAAGCCCGGCGCCCTCGGCATACTTGGAGACGAGGGTGGACGCATCCCCCTCGATGCCGGCCTTCACGGCCTCGAGCTGGGTGAGCGCGGCAGCGGTCAGATCGTCCCAGGTGTCGAGCCAGGGCTTCATCTGCTCGGCCATCGCCTCGGTGCCCGCCTGCTCGCGATAGGTCTTCGCGGTGGCCTGCAGGCCGGAGAAGATCTTGACCATCTCATCGACGTCCGCCGTGGTCACCGTGTCGGATGAGAGCTTGGCGCGGAAGTCAGCGAGCTGCTGCTTGATGTCGGCGGACTCGCCGTTCTCCCACGTCAAGCCGCCGCCGAACATGCGCTTCATGTGCCCGGAGAGCGTGCGCAGGGCGTTGGAACCCTCCGTCTCCTTGCCGGAGTTGTGGTCGATGTAGCTAAAGGACTTCTCCCACACCTGGTCGGCGTGCTCGGTGGAGGTCCAGAGGTTCCACGTGAAGTCCGCGGTCATGAAGATGCCCTGCTTGGAGGGCTCGGACTGCTGCATGGGGTTGATGACGACGCCCTTGACCTGGCCGGGCTTGAGGTCCGCGCCCAGGAAGTTGTTGTGTCCGCCCATGTGAAGGGCGTCCTTGTCGTTATCGGAGCAGGGCCAGTTGATCCACATGAAGGGGGCCACGCCCGAGTTGTTCCTGAAGGTGGTGGCGAAGTTGTTGTCGATCTTGCCCCAGACCATGCCGCCGGTGTTGATGACCTGGACGTTCTCGCCGAGGTTGCTGTACCAGCGCTCGCCATGCCCCATGTAGTTCACCGGGCAGAAGATGAGCGTGTCCTTGAGGCCGGGGTACTTGAGGCTGCCGTCGGGGTTCTTCGCCTGCTGGAGCCCGTGCAGCCATTCGGTCGTGTCGTCGAGCAGCTTCTTGAACAGGACGGGATCGGTTGTGTTCTGCTGGTCGTCCGCGAGGATCGCGATCTGGCGGACGCCCGCATCGATGACCTGGAGGAACTTATCCTTCATGATCGGGAACGTGGTGTCGTAGTTCCCGCTGTTGATGGGGTTGCTCATGAAGGGGTGCAGGGCGTAGACGAAGCGCACCTTGGACTTGTTGCCCGCCTCCGCGAGGGGTTTGATCTTCTCGTCGATCTCCTCCTGGGTGTACTTGTCGCGCCACTGGGCGTTGTGCTTGGGATCGTCCTTGGGGGCGTAGAAGTAGGCGTTCAGCTTGTAGTAGCCGCCCCACTCCATCAGCGCCACGCGGTCCCGGGTACTCCAGGGGTTACCGTAGTAGCCCTCGATGAAACCACGGGTGATGACGTCGGCGTAGTCGCTGGCGACCAGGGCCCGCAGGGAGCCGTCGACATCCTGCTGCAGGATCTGGAAGACCGTCGACAGGCCGTAGAAGGCGGCGTCGGTGTCCTTGCCCAAGACGATGACGCGGTTCGCCTCGCCGTCCCCGGCGGGGAGGAACGCGACCAGGTTCGCATCGGTCTTCTCGAACATGCCGTCCTCATAGGAGAGCTTCTTGGCGTCGACGAGCTTCTTGACGTAGCTGTCCACGACACCCTTGGAGCCGTGGACGCCGACCAGGACGGCGGTGCCGCTCGTCGGGATCTTATCGGAGCTCTTGACGCTCTTGGCCTTGAGCTTGACCGCCTCGTCGAGACGGGCCTTGGTGTCGCCGTCGATACCGGACTCGACGACCGTGGTCACGGTGTCGGGGAACTCGACCGAGCCCTTCAGGTACTCGACGCCCTGCGGCGTCGGGAAGATCTGGTAGCCAGCCTCCTCGGCATGCGCGGCGACGGGCGCGAACAACGCGCCCGCGCAGGCCGCCGCCGTCACGGCGAGCGCGGCGAACCTGCGACGCAAACTATGTTTCATCCTGCCTCCTCCTGTGGATGACGTATGCCCCCTATGCGCCGGATCGGCGCAATGCGACAGCATCTTTCAAATAACCCACTATATGGGTGAGCTGGTAAACAGCTCCCCTGGAAACGGTGAACGCTCCATATCGGCGGTAAGCGGTCAGGTGCCTTATATATCGAATACCAGTTGGTATCGGCAAAAAAAGGACGCGCCGGCTTCCCGACGCGTCCTCCTTTGCGCAACGCTTGCATATATTAGTGTGCCGCGCGGTTCGGCGGCGGACCCTACAGCACCGTCATGCTGAAAGATCGCTCGTCCACCCCGCCGGGAGCGAGGATCGTCACGTTATCGCGATGCTCGAAGACGTCATCCTCGGTATCGAGCGCCGCATGGCCGGTCCAGGGCTCGATGGCCACGAAGGGAGCGGCGGGAGCGGCCGACCAGATTCCGACGAAGTCGAACCCGGGGAACTCGACGCGGACGCCGTGGCCGGACTTGGTGCCGACCAGGTCGACGACGGAGCCGGGAACGTCGCGCAGGACGACGGTATCGTACTCGAAGAGGTCGCGCGTGATGGGAACCGTATCCGTGTCAACCACCACATGGAAGGGGTCGGCGTTGGACATGACGCCGCCTTCGATCATCTTGGGCGAATCCGCCGTCCAACGCTCCGCGAAGCGCAGCTCGTAATCCTCGAAGGCCTCCCCTTCCGATCCGGGGGCGGGCACGTTGAACGCGGGGTGCCCGCCGACGGAGAAGGGCATCGGCGCGTCGCCGGTGTTGGTCACCTTGAAGGTCTGGGTAAGCGTGGCGGGTCCCGTGATAGCGTAGGTCATGTTGAACACGAAGCCGTACGGGTACATCGCCCGGGTCCGCTCGTCATCGCGGAGCTCGAAGGTCACCGACGAGCCATCCTCGGAAACCTCGACCACGGCGTGCTCGAAATCGCGCGCGAACCCGTGCTTGGGCACCGAGCAGGGTCCGGAAGCGGACTGCAGGCGATCGTAGCCGGGCGTTCCCACCTGCGGGAATAGAACCGGCGAGCTCTTTCCCCACCATGTGGGGTCGGCCTGCCAAAGGGCCTCGCGCCCGTCGAGCGCCAGGCCCACGAGCTGGGCGCCCTTCGTGTCGATGCGAGCGACGAGTCCATCCTTCTCGAGCGTGATGATCTGCGACATGACGTTCCTCTCTCTTGCGCGCGCCGACGCATGGATATCGGAGCGCTCCCTGCTGCAACTATATACCCACGCGGGCGCGAGCGGCGGAATCCCCTCGCGCGTCGGAGCGGGTAAATTTCTCGCTACCTAATGATTTGGTACCTTGACATTGATCACTCCAAGAGTAGACTGCTTGGGTCCAAGCAACGAAACGGGAGGAACCATGTGCGACGAGCACGAGGAATTCGACGAGGCGCGCGCCAAGCGCCTTTTGAAGGGCCTGGGATTCTGCGGCCATTACCTTCACTTCCATAGCGGCGGGAGATCGGGCCGTGCGCCGATCCTCTGCTTGCTGGCAAACGAGGGCGGCGAGATGTCGCAGCTCGAGCTCGGCTGCCGCCTCGAGCTCAAACCGGGATCCCTCTCCGAGATCCTGACCAAGCTGGAGGCCGCCGGATTCATCGAGCGGACGCGCAACCCGCAGGACCGCAGGCAGCTCACCGTGGGCCTCACAGAGGAAGGAAGGGTCGAGGCGGCGCGGGAGGAAGCCTGCCGCCGGCGCTTCCGCTCGGTCGCCTTCTCCCGCTTGAGCGACGAGGAGCAAGACCGGCTCGACGACATGCTGTGCCGAATCCGCGATACATGGGAGGGATTGGATGATTAGAACGCTTGCCAAGAACATCGGGGAATACAAGGCCGCCACCATCGCGACGCCGCTGCTGGTGATCGGCGAGGTGCTCTTCGAGGTCATGATCCCCTTCGGGACCGCCGCCCTCATCGACCAGGTGAAGGCCGGTGCCGAGCTCTCCACCACCATCGCCTACGGCGCGGTGCTCGCCGGCATGGCGCTCGCCTCGCTGCTCTTCGGCGCGGCCGCCGGCCTCACCTGCGCCAAGTCCGCGAACGGCTTCGCGCGCAACCTGCGGCGCAACATGTTCCGCAACATCCAGACGTTCTCGTTCACCACCATCGACCAGTTCTCGACCAGCTCCCTGGTAACGCGTCTCACCACCGACGTCCAGAACGTCCAGATGGCGTTCATGCAGATCATCCGCACGGCCATCCGCTGCCCCCTCATGCTGGTCATGGCCTTCACCGTGAGCTACATCATGGGCGGCTGGCTGTCCTTCATCTTCCTCGCCGTGGTGCCGCCGCTCGCCTTCGCACTCATCGGGATCGTCCGCAAGGTGCACCCCATCTTCAAGCGCATCTTCCATAAGTACGATGCCCTGAACGAGAGCGCCGAGGAGAATCTCTCCGGCATCCGCGTGGTCAAGAGCTACGTGCGCGAGTCCTACGAGAAGGAGAAGTTCGAGCGCGCCGCCGAGGAGGTCCGCGCCGACTTCACCCGCGCCGAGCGCATCCTGGCCATGAACCAGCCGCTTATGAACTTCGCCGTGTACTGCGTCATCGTGTTCGTCATCGGCATCGGCTCCTATGCCATCATCTCCACCAAGGGCGAGCTCATCGACGTCGGGCAGTTCTCGAGCCTCATCACCTACGGCTTCATGATCCTCATGAGCCTGATGATGATCTCGATGGTCTTCGCGCAGATCGTCATCGCCGAGGAGGGCGCGGCGCGCATCTGCGAGGTGCTCGAGGCGACCACCGATATCAACCAGCCCGAGGCTCCGGCCGCCGAGATCGCCGACGGCTCCATCGACTTCGACCACGTGACCTTCTCCTACTACGGCGACCCCGATCGCGCGGCGCTCGTCGACATCGACCTCCATATCGAGAGCGGCGAGACCATCGGCGTCATCGGTTCGACGGGATCATCGAAATCGAGCCTCGTGCAGCTCGTCCCGCGTCTCTACGACGTCACCGAGGGAGCGGTCCGCGTGGGCGGGCGCGACGTGCGCGAATACGACCTGGACGCGCTGCGCAACGACGTGGCCATGGTCTTGCAGAAGAACGTGCTGTTCAGCGGCACCATCGCGGAGAACCTGCGCTGGGGCAACGCGGAAGCGACCGACGAGGAGATCGTCGAGGCGGCGCGCCTGGCGCAGGCCGACGAGTTCGTCCAGGGCTTCGCGGACGGCTACGGCCACAAGATCGAGCAGGGCGGCACCAACGTCTCCGGCGGCCAGAAGCAGCGCCTCTGCATCGCCCGCGCGCTGCTCAGGCATCCCAAGATCTTGATCTTGGACGACTCCACCAGCGCCGTCGACACCAAGACCGACAAGCTTATCCGCGAGGGCATGAAGGCCTACATCCCCGGCACCACGAAGATCATCATCGCCCAGCGCACGAGCTCGGTCGAGGATGCCGACCGGATCGTCGTCATGGACGAGGGGCGCATCGCCGCCGTGGGAACGCACGAGGAACTGCTCCGCAGCTGCGAGATCTACCGCGAGGTCTACACCTCCCAGAACAAGGCGAGCCACGACGAGCGCGAGCTCGGCGAGCTCGTCGCCGACGCCGCGGCCGACGCGGCGGAGAGCCTGCAGGACCACGGCACCGATACGGAGGCGACCGACCATGAATAAGACCGGAAACCCGAGCGCGCGGCCCGCGGGCCGCGGCGGCTACAAGGGCGGCAAGGGCACCGTCCGCCGCGTTCTCAAGATGCTCTTCGGCTTCTATCCCAAGCTGCTGCCCGCCGTCATCGTCTGCCTCGTCCTGCAGGCGCTGGTGCAGTCCGCGCCCAACATCTTCATGCAGCGCGCGCTCACCATCGTGGGCGAGACCTGGCAGTCCGGCGACTGGGCGAGCGCGGCGCGGCCCATCCTCGTCAACGTGACGATCCTGGCCGCCCTCTACATCCTGGCCATCTGCTGCAACACGTTCTGGACGCAGGCCATGGCCGTCATCACCCAGGGATCGCTCAAGAAATTCCGCACCGAGATGTTCGACCGCATGCAGGACCTGCCGATTCGCTATTTCGACACGCACCAGCACGGCGACGTCATGAGCTACTACACCAACGACATCGACGCCATGCGCATGATGATCAGCCAGAGCCTGCCCAACCTGGTCTTCACCTCGCTGATGATCGTCTCCGTCACCTGCATCATGCTGTTCTACAGCGTTCCGATGACCTGCGTGGTCCTGGGCGGCGCGGTGCTCATGGCCTCCGCGGCGCGCTTCCTCGGAGGCCGCTCGGCCAAGAACTTCCTGCGCCAGCAGCGTGCGGTCGCGGCGCTCGAGGGCCACGTCGAGGAGGTCATGAGCGGCGAGAAGGTCATCAAGGTCTTCTGCCACGAGGACGAGGCGATCGCCGATTTCGACAAGATCAACGACGAGCTCGAGGCGGCGGCGCGCACGGCCAACAGCTACGCGAACACCCTCATGCCCATCCTCATGAACATGGGCAACCTGCTCTACGTCCTCGTGGCGATCGCGGCCGGCGTGCTCATCGGCTTCGGCATCCCCAACCTGAGCATCTCCGGCCTACCGCTGACCATCGCCGTGGCCATCCCCTTCCTCAACATGACCAAGCAGTTCACCGCCCAGATCGGCCAGATCTCCAACCAGATCAACTTCGTCGTCATGGGCATGGCCGGCGCCAAGCGCATCTTCGAGCTGCTCGACGAGGAGCCCGAGGAAGACGAGGGCTACGTGACCCTCGTCAACGCCAGGCGCAACTGGGATACGGGCGAGCTCGAGGAATGCGAGCAGCGCACCGGCACCTGGGCATGGAAGCATCCGCACTCCGACGGCACCATCGAGTACGTGCCGCTCTCCGGCGACGTGCGCATGGAGAACGTGGACTTCGGCTACAAGCCCGGCCACACCGTCCTGCACGACGTCTCGGTCTACGCCAAGCCCGGCCAGAAGGTCGCCTTCGTGGGCGCCACCGGCGCGGGCAAGACCACGATCACCAACCTGATCAACCGCTTCTACGACATCGAGCACGGCAAGATCCGCTACGACGGCATCAACATCGAGAAGATCCGCAAGAGCGCGCTGCGCAAGTCGCTCGGCGTGGTTCTGCAGGACGTCAACCTCTTCACCGGCACCGTGATGGACAACATCCGCTACGGCCATCTCGAGGCGAGCGACGAGGAGTGCGTCGCCGCGGCGAAGCTCGCGGGGGCCGATGCCTTCATCCGCACGCTGCCGCAGGGCTACGACACCATGCTCTCCGACAACGGCGCCCAGCTCAGCCAAGGTCAGAGGCAGCTGCTGTCCATCGCCCGCGCCGCCGTCGCCGACCCGCCGGTCATGATCTTGGACGAGGCCACCTCGAGCATCGACACGCGCACCGAGGCCATTGTGCAACGCGGCATGGACGCCCTCATGAACGGTCGGACCACCTTCGTCATCGCCCACCGCCTCTCCACCGTGCGCAACTCCGACGTGATCATCTGCTTGGACCACGGCCGCGTCATCGAGCGCGGGACCCACGACGAGCTCATCGCCCGGCACGGGTACTACTACCAGCTCTACACCGGAGCCTTCGAGCTCGAATAGCGCTTCGGCGACACGGCAAAGGAAAGCCCGCCCTCGATGGCGTTCTCGCTGCGGGGGCGGGCTTTTTAATATGCGAAGGAGCCGACACACGGCGCCCGGGCAGGCCTAGATGAGGCCGAAGTGGCGCAGGGCGCTGACCACGCCGTCATGCTCGACCGCATCCGTCACGTAGGCCGCCGCCTCCTTGACGTGCGGCAGCGCGTTTCCCATGGCTACGGGCACGTCGACCGCGCCGAACATGGCGAGGTCGTTTTCCGAATCGCCAAATGCAAAGGTCCGCGCGCCGGCCATCCCGAGCGCATCGAGCGCATGGCGTATGCCCGACCCCTTATCCGTGCCGATGACGCTCATCTCGCTCAGACCGACGCCCAGATCGCAGATGGTGAAATGGCGGTCGAAGAATTCGGAGTCGCGTCTGATGAGCGCAACCTCGCTATTGGCGAAGGAGACCTTGTCGAAAGTCGACCCCGAGGCCGCGCGATGGAGCTCCGCCACGCTGCGCACGGTCTCGATGCCGGGAAAGTCCACGCACTCGCGACTCGGCGCGGCGAGCGAGACGCATGCGGTCGAGCCCTCGAACATCACCGCCGCCCCGAGGTCGAGAAAGCGCTGCGCCGCCTCGTCCACGAGATCGGATGGAATGGGATCGGAGAAGACGATGTCGCCGTCGACGACGACCGTCGCCCCCGCGCCGGCGACGAGCCCCGTCGGATGCAGGTCGCGCAGCGCATCGGACACCAGGCATAGAGGACGGCCCGTGCAGATGAAGGTCTTATGCCCGCGCGAGGAGAGCTCGGCGAACGCCCTGTACACGCCCTCGGACGGACGGCCGCTGACGACGCTCTCCCCGACCCCCGCATCGGGGCGATGCCACACCAGCGTCCCGTCGACGTCGAAGAACAGCGCCGCCGGCGCCGGTCCACCCACAAGATCCATCGATTCGATCGCGCCCATCGCGCTTCCTCCCTCCATCGTGTTCAATCCACACCATTCTATCGTCGCGGGGCTCCGGCGCCGCGACGATGACGCATGGCGAATGTCAGCTTTCGCCCCCGGCGGGCGCGCGGCAGCACGGCGACCCCTGCGAGCTGTGTGATAATGAAGGGCTGTATCGAGCCCACTCGACGACCGTACGTGAAAGGCGGACCATGCACAACGCAACTTACCTCGAGTTCTACGCGAGCTGCCCCGAGGGCTTCGAGTCAGCGCTCGACCGAGAGCTCCGACGCATCGGCCTGCGCAAGACCAGGCGCCTCAAGGGGCGCGTCACCTTCACGGGAACCATCGCCGACGCCTACCGCGCCTGCTTGTGGTCCCGTCTCGCCAGCCGCGTCTTCGTCGTGCTCGGGCGCTTCGACTGCTGGGACGCCAACGCCCTCTACGACGGCGCCTACGACATGCCATGGGAGGATATCCTGCGCCGGGGCGCGAGCATCGCCGTCTCCGCCAAGGGATCGAACCGAGAGCTGAGGAACTCCCACTACGCCGCCCTCTGCGTCAAGGACGCCATCTGCGACCGTCTCGCGGACGAGGCCGGATCGAGGGCGAGCGTCGACCTCGAGAACCCCGATGCGCGCATCGCGCTCTCCATCCGCGGAGAGCGCGCCAGCCTGCACCTCGACCTCAGCGGCGACCCCCTCTTCAAGCGCCTGCCGCGCGAGGCGACCCGCTCCGGCGCCGGCGCGCACGTGCTTCGCCCCGACTACGCCGCCCTCCTGCTCGAGCAGGTCGGCTGGCCCGAGGCCTGCTCCGCATGCGGAGACGGAGACGGCGACGTCGCCGCACTCGTCGACATGTCGTGCGCGGGCGGCGGCATCGTGCTCGAGGCCGTAAACCAGCTGATCGATCGCGCGCCCGGCATCATGCGGACCCGCTGGGGCTTCGAGGGATGGGGGCTGCATGACGCCCGGGCGTGGGACGAGCTGCTCTCCGAGGCCGACGAGCGCGCGACAGTCGGGCGCGGTCGCCGGGCCATCATCATCGCCTCCGACGACGAGCCCCGATTCGCCGGATTCGCGCAGCGCGTGCTGCGCTCGGCCGGGCTCGCGCAGCGCGTCTCCTTCGCCGCGGCGGACGCCGACTCCATCGAGCGCGAGATCCTGGCGCAGGGCGGCGGGCGCGTCGCCGCGCTCGTGGGCGATCTGAGCGAGGTCCCCTTCACGCGCGCGAACTCCGCGCTCTC
>USLT01000010.1 GCA_900555585.1 uncultured Collinsella sp. | reverse complement strand
AGCGCGGGCTTTGCAAGCCTGAGGTCAGGGGTTCGATCCCCCTAACCTCCACCATTGATTCTGATGAGGCATCCGCGAGGGTGCCTTTTTTACTATGGGGCACCGCCCCGGCGTCTATTACGTGGTAGATGCACTATAGTTGCCCTAGATTCATTCCGCTCGACCAAGGAGCCCTATGTCTTCGAACAATCAGCAGGCAGGATCAGTTTCCCCCGAACTCGATGCGATGGCGTGCGACATGATGGGGGCGTTCCTCGATTCCCTGGCGGATGGAGACGACCCCGGCGTCGTCGCTTGCGCCGAGGATGAATCGGGGGCCCGTTGCGCCGTCGCGTTCTCCGATGACGGGGACGAGGCGTGCCTCGAGGCCGCGGACGACTTCATTCGCTCGGTCGCGAAGGACGGCTCCGTGGAGGACGACATGGCCGCGGCGTGCCGCTATGTGATCATCTACCTCGGTTGCGTGCAGAACGAGTACGGTGCGTACGTCGACGCGATGATCACGACCTTCGGCGAGCGGGGCTCCGAAAGCGCGTACTCCGCATTCACGCTCGTCAAGGGCATCGGGCAGGGAGAGAACTTCATGTGGAGTGACCCTGAACCTGCGGGAGAAGAGCCCCTGCTCTTCTAAGAGTCGTTAGAATTGAGCGGTCGCGGTCGGATATCGACCGTCCGCCTAATTGTTTATAGATACCGTCACCAGAGAACGGGGAACTATGCTCGTCGATAACTTGAGGAACATCGCAATCATCGCCCACGTCGACCACGGTAAGACGACCATGGTCGATAAGCTCCTGCGCGCCACGGACGCGTTCCGTGCGAACCAGCAGGTCGAGGACCGCGTCCTCGATTCGAATGACCAGGAGCGCGAGCGCGGAATCACCATCCTTGCTAAGAACATCTCGATCGAGTACAAGGGCATCAAGATCAACGTCCTCGATACTCCCGGCCATGCCGACTTCGGCGGCGAGGTCGAGCGCGTCCTGCGCATGGCCGACGGCGCCCTGCTGCTCGTCGACGCCTTCGAGGGCCCGATGCCGCAGACCCGCTTCGTTCTCCGCCACGCCATCGACACCGGCCTCAAGATCATGATCGTCATCAACAAGATCGACCGACCGGGTGCCGAGCCCGAGCGCGCGTTTAACGACTGCCTGGATCTCATGGCGGATCTCGGTGCCTCGGACGACCAGCTCGAGTTCGCCATGGAGCACGTCATCTACGCCTCGGGCGTGAACGGCTACGCGCGCCTGGACCCCGCTGACGACAACATGGACATGTATCCCCTGCTCGATATGATCGTCGACGAGCTCCCGGCTCCCGACGTCGACGTGGACGGCCCGCTGGCCATGCAGTGCGTCACCATCGACCACTCGAACTTCGTGGGTCGCATCGGCATCGGCCGCGTGTTCTCGGGCACCATCCGTCAGGGAGACAGCATTCTCGTCGTGAAGAACGGCGGCGAGCGCTCGACCGCCACGGTCAAGCAGCTCTTCACCTTCGATTATCTCGGCCGCACCGAGTGCAAGGAGGTCGGTGCCGGAGATATCGCCGCGGTCGTCGGCGTCGACTCCACCGATATCGGCGATGTGTACACCGATCCGGAGAACCCCGTCGAGCTCGACCCGATCGAGATCGATCCCCCGACCCTCTCGATCGTCTTCGAGGCATCCACTTCTCCGCTCGTCGGTCGCGACGGCGACATCGTGGGCGCCCGCCAGCTCAAGGAGCGCTTGTTCACCGAGGGCGAGAACAACGTCACCATGCGCATCGAGGAGCTGCCGGACAAGAGCGGCATGGAGGTCAGCGGCCGCGGCATCCTGCACCTGTCCGTCCTGATGGAGACCCTTCGCCGCGAGGGCTATGAGTTCCAGGTCGGCCGCCCCCGCGTCCTGTTCAAGAAGGACGAGAACGGCAACACCATGGAGCCCATCGAGCAGGCCGTCGTCGAGTGCCCCGACGAGTACGCCGGCAAGGTCATCGAGGTCTTTGGTAACGCCGGCGGCACCATGACCGACATGCAGCCCGGTTCGACCGTCACCCATGTCGAGTTCAGGATCCCGACCCGCGGAATCATGGGCCTGAAGAACCGCGTCCTCAACGTCACCCATGGCGAGGGCGTCTTCTACCACACCTTCCTCGAGTACGGCCCCTATGCCGGCGACATCGGCGGGCGCAAGAACGGCGCCATGATCTCCATGACCACCGAGAAGGCCGTTGCCTACGCCCTCGGTACCCTGCAGGAGCGCGGCAGCCTCTTCGTCGAGCCCGGCACGGAGTGCTACGAGGGTATGCTCGTCGGCGAGCGCATCCAGCCCGGCGACATGGTCGTCAACATCGCCCGCACCAAGAACCTGGGCAACCAGCGCTCCTCGACGTCCGACATCTCCATCCAGCTGGTGCCTCCGCGTACCTTCTCTCTGGAGGAGGCGCTCGAGTACATCGTCGATGACGAGCTCGTCGAGATCACGCCGAAGAATATCCGCCTGCGTAAGCGCCTGCTCAACGCGATCGATCGCAAGAAGGCCGCAGCGCGCGCGATGAAGTAGCGCGAGCCGCATAGAGTCGAAGGGGCCCGCACCGTCCAAGGATGGTGCGGGCCCCCTTTCTCAAGCTCGATACGTCTCGCTGCCATAGGGGAGTGCCCTACCTCGCGCGCTTTCCCGGCTTTGGCGCCCGCCGGACAACCCTGCCCCCGATCTCCTTGGTGCCTCGTGCGACCTTCTTGATGGGTTCCTTGACGGCCTGCAGGTTGACCTCGGTCGGCGTGAGGAGGTTGTAGTGCAGCGACGCCCAGCGCAAGACCATGGTCACCGCGACGCATGCGGCGAGGGCGATGATCTTCGGCATGCCCATGTTCAACACCATGGCGACGTAGATGGCCGATCCGGCGATCGAGGCGACGGCGTAGTAGTTGCCAGGGCGGAAGATCGCGGGCGTCTTGTTGGCGAACACGTCGCGGAGCATGCCGCCTCCGACGGCGGTGAAGAAGCCCATCATCACGCATACCGTGGGCTCGAGTTGGTAGACCATCGCCTTGTCCGCACCGATGCCGGCATAAAGGCCGACCGCGAAGATATCGAGGACCGCGATCAGGCGCTCGGGTTTCTCGACGATGCCCGGAAAGACGAATGCGCAGGTAGCGGTCGCGATGGAGACGGGAAGGGCGAGCGGTTGGTCGAGGATGTAGACGTCGCCCTGCTGCAAGATCATGTCTCGGATGAGACCGCCGCCCAATCCGCAGGTGACGGCGAGGCCGACGGCGCCGACGAAGTCCAGCTTGTGCTCGCGGGCGGCGAGAACGCCCGATATCGACGCGACGATGACGGCGAGGAGCTCGAGCCATATGGGGATGGAGACCTGTTGCGTCGCCGCGCCGCTGCCCATCGTTATGGCGGCCGCGGCGGGCAACATGGTGGTGAGGGTGATTGCCACGGTCGTCCTTTCAACAGCCAGGGAGCTCGATGCATCCGCTGGATAATGTGCAAGCAGATGATACTACTGCCCACCCCGTCTGAATCGAGCGCGCCTTGGCGTTTTAGATAATTTTGGACTTGCTTGAAATTTCCCTTTGCGTTTCTCGGTCGTTACGGTACAATTCCTTTTGCATTTAACGGAGAGTTGTCCGAGTGGCCGAAGGAGCACGATTGGAAATCGTGTAGGCGCCAAAAGCGTCTCCAGGGTTCAAATCCCTGACTCTCCGCCAGTTAACTCTCATGGCGCGTCCTTTGTGACGCGCCATGTTCATTCCTAACGGAGGAGTGGCAGAGTGGTTGAATGCGGCGGTCTCGAAAACCGTTTACCCGGTGTTCCCGGGTACGAGGGTTCGAATCCCTCCTCCTCCGCCATCTGCAGCCTTGAAGCGAGCCGACGAGCTCGCTTTTTTCATATAGGGCTCCAGTGCCTCAAGATCACTTAATTGCACCTTAATGTAGGAAGGTGTCCGTTATATCGCCTGCCGGGGCGGATACACTGCTATCAAATATTCAAGCAACGGCGGTGAAAGGGGCGTTGGGCGAATGTCAGCTCGCGAACTTGGATTCACGTCCTCCTGGAAGATGCTCACGCGAGATAAGGGATGGGTCAAGCCCGTGCTGGTCCTCGCGCTCGTGGGCTGGATTCCCATTCTCGGTCAGATAGCGATTCTGGGATATGCGCTCGAATGGGGGCGTTTGACCGCATGGGGCGTCGACGCCGCGCCGAAGCAGCGCGGGGTTAACTACGGCAAGGTCCTGAGCACGGGGGGCATCGCGTTCCTGGTCGGCGCGAGCATCGTCATCGCGGCGTCGGTGGCGAGCGCCCTGCTCTTCGGCTCGAGCGCCGCCGCCGTGGGGTCCCTATTCGCCATCGGCGCCCCGATCGCCACGGCCGCCGCTTATCTCGGCGCCACTTCCATGGGCGCTCTCGGCCTGGCTTCGCTCGCGTTCAATCTGTGCGCCACCGCTTTCGTGAACGTGGCGATGATGCGCTCGACGATCTACGACAGCTTCTCGGCGGGATGGCGTCTCGACCGTATCTGCCAGATGATCGCGCGCGATTGGCGAGGGTTTCTCCATCTTGTCGGAATCACCCTGATCGCAAGCATCGTGAACGCGGTGTACTCCGGCCTCGTCGGCCTCGTCTGCGCGGTGTTCTTCGCTGGAAGCCTGCTCGGCGCCTTCGCGGTAACCGGCGGAACCATGGCTATTCATCCCCTTGCCTTTCTCGTGGACGCCCTGGTCGGTATGGGGCCCGCGCTCGTACTGCTCGTCGTGCTGCTGGGCGTCGGCCTCGTCTTCATCGGCGTGGTGATCGAGACCGCCATGAGGCTGGTCGTCGTCAACGCGGTCGGTCAGTGGTTCGCGCGCTTCGATCTGGCTCGCTGGGGGCTGTCTTCCGACCCGCTGCCCGACGGGGTGCCATCCAGTGGCTCCGCGGAATCCGCGAAGGCCCCGATGCCCTCCGCACCGGCGGATGCATCCCGGCAAGGGGCTTCGGATGAGGTCGATGGCGTCCCCGCCGCCTGCGCGCCCAACACGCAAGATGCGGAGTCCGCTGGAGGAGCTGTGCCGAGCGACGACGGCGCCGGCGAGGGGTGCCGTGAACCCGAGCGCGGTCCGGTATTGCTTCCTCCCGTGTCTGACTTGCTGGATGGCGGGGAGCCGTCTAGCGAGGACGAACGCGTGGAGTAGGCATGCGGGGAGAGTTGTGGCCTAGCGCCGGGAGGGCGGCGGGACTTCGGGTCCCGCCGCCCTCTGTTCGTTGTGGGGAGCTTTGCACGAGTCGAGATCGTCGCGGTGGGTTAGCGGCGAACTCTGCCTGCGGCTGTACGGCTACTCGAGTTGATGGTTGGTGATTTGAGAGGAAGATGGCGACGCGATGTCCGCACGATGCCTGAAGATGGTCCCCAAGCGCAGAGCGCGGTATGGGTTACGTGCGGATTTATGGAGGTCGTGCGGGCGAGGCTATCTGAATCTTGAGGTGTTCGAAGCAAATGGATATAGTTATCCGCGTCCTTTCCTGCTTCGGGCGCACCTTCACGACCCGGAGCCTTATGCCCAGAGGAGGTGACCAAATGAAGGCTTATGAACTGCTGTTCTTCGTCGACCCGTCTCTCGATCCTGAGACCCGTCTCGCCGTTATGAAGCGCATCGACACCACGATCGCTGAGGGCAATGGCAAGGTCGACAACGTTGACGAGTGGGGCAAGCGCAAGCTCGCCTACGAGATCGACAAGCTCACCGAAGGTGACTACACCCTCATCAACTTCCATGCAGATCCCACCCAGATCGCCGAGCTCGACCGCGTTCTGCGCATCACCGATGCCGTGGTTCGTCACATGATCGTTCGTCGCGACGACATGGAGTAAGGATTCTGTTTGGACCCGTGCGCGATGACGCGTGCGGGCGAGAGAGGTAGTGAGTTACGTATGAGCATCAACCGAGTTAACATTTCCGGCAATCTCACGCGCGATCCCGAGCTGCGCGCCACCGCGAGCGGCACCCAGGTGCTCTCCTTCGGCGTCGCGGTCAACGACCGTCGCCGTAACCCGCAGACCGGCGAGTGGGAGGATTATCCCAACTTCGTCGACTGCACGATGTTCGGTACCCGGGCAGAAGCTGTGAGCCGCTATCTCTCCAAGGGGTCGAAGGTCGCGATCGAGGGCAAGCTGCGCTACAGCTCCTGGGAGCGCGACGGCCAGCGCAGGAGCAAGCTCGAGGTCATCGTCGATGAGATCGAGTTCCTCTCCCGCGGCCAGCAGGGCGGCGGCCAGGGCGGCTACGGCCAGCCAGCATATGGCCAGGGCGGCTACGATGCCGCGCCGATGTCCGCCCCTGCCCCGCAGGCTCCCGTTCAGGCGCCGCCTGCGGTCGACGTCTACGATGAGGACATCCCGTTCTAAGCGGGGTCCGTCAGATTCAGTGAGAGGCGACGCGTGGCATTTCCGCGACGCGCTCGCCAAGCGAAAGGTATTTTAGACATGGCTAATGATTACTCTGCACGTCAGCCGCGTCGTAAGTACTGCCAGTTCTGCAAGGAGAACACCGAGTACATCGATTACAAGGATACTCAGCTTCTCCGTAAGTACATGACCGATCGTGGCAAGATCAAGCCCCGTCGCGTCACTGGCGCTTGCACGCAGCATCAGCACGACATCGCGAACGCCATCAAGCGCGCCCGCGAGATGGCTCTCCTGCCGTACACCGTTCCCGTGGTTTCCTCCCGCGGCAACCGCGACCGCGGCTAGGAATTCGAGAGACCGATCAGATAGATGGAGAACGGTTCCAACGATGTGCAACTGAGCCGGGTTCCCGGCATGGTTCCACGGGGTCGTGAGCCCCATGTGCCCTCGGGTGCGCTTTGGATCCTTATCGGTTGCATCACGAGCACCTTCCTTCCCTTTCTCGGCGTCGCCGTCATCGCGTACGGCGCCCGCGAGATATGGGAGGCGAAGGGCATGCGAGGATTCTTCCTCGCATGCGGCGTCGGCCTTGCGGTCTGCGCAGCGGCCTCGCTAGCGGATTTCGCCTCGGGTGTCGCGCTCGTGTCCGGGTTGATTTGCGCGCTCGGAATCGTTTGGTGCATGCGCGATAACCATGCCACGGTGCTGTCCGTTTCCGTGGTCATCATGGGAGTCGCGTCGCTGAGCATCGGCATCGAGGCTGCGATCGCCGCGGCCAACGGATCTTCGATCACCGAGGTCGTCGAGGAGGTCCTGTCGATTATCGTCGCGGGCACCAAGCAGACGGCCGGCGTCGGAATCGAGGCCGACATGTTGGTTCAGCAGATGCTCCCGCTCTTCAGGGCGATATGGCCGTTCGTCTACGTGGCGGCGGCCGCGATGGATGCCCTGGCGGCCTCCGTCGGCTCGTATCTCATGCGGGTCAGGACTCACGGCGCCGTTCGCTTTCCCGCGATCGCGTCGTTCGATCTCCCTCTTTGGGCGGTCGGCGTGCTCGCAGCATCCATCATCGGTTTAGGGGTGGCCTCCTCCGGTATTCCGGGGGCAGACGCCATCTTGACCGTGAGCGCGACAGCGCTCATGAGCGTTCGCTTCATCTTCGCGATCCAGGGCTTCGGCGTTGCGACCGCGATGGCGAATCGCTTCCGATTTGGATGTCTCGGGCGGTTCCTGCTCGTCTTTCTATCTGTTCAGCTCGAGACGATGTTCTTCGCTTTGAGCATCGTCGGCCTCATCGACGTCTGGGCAAACTTCCGCAAGCTACCGCGCGGAGGCTCGGACGCGAAGGCGAACACGTAAGAACGCATCGCCCAGGCGCGGTGCATGTACCAAGGAGATCTCATGAAAGTCGTTCTTCTGGGTGAGATCAAGGGCAAGGGTGGCGAGGGTGACGTCGTAGACGTCGCTCAGGGTTTTGCCGAGAACTACCTGTTCCCCAAGAAGCTCGCCGTTGCGGCTACCAAGGGCAACCTGAAGCAGCTCGAGGAGCGTCGCAACAACATCGAGAAGCGCGAGGCCGTCCGCATCGCTGACGCCAACGCGCTTAAGGAGACCCTCGAGGGCAAGTCCATCTCCGTCGACGCCAAGGTCGGCGACGAGGGCGTCCTCTTCGGTTCCGTTACCTCCTCCATGATCGTTGACGCGATCAAGGAGCAGCTCGGCGTCGAGGTCGACCGCAAGCGCGTCGAGCTCGGCAAGGCCATCAAGGTCGCTGGCACCCACGAGGTCGCCGTCTCGCTCTACCGCGAGATTCGCGCGAACGTGGTCGTGCTCGTCGGTGTTACCGCCGACGAGGCCGAGGCTGCCGACGAGGCCGCCGAGGTCGAGGCTGAGGCCGAGACCGAGGCTGTCGCCGAGTAGTTGCGATCTCATATCGCTAACAAGAAGCCCGGGTACCGCAAGGTGCCCGGGCTTTTTAGTGGATGCGGGTAAGGCCGCTATTCCGTCGCGATTCGACCGGTCGGGGTCAGTGCGCGCGAGAGGGACTGCGCGGCGTTCTGGAGGAGGTCGCTTGCCCCCTCGATAACCTGCTGGTCCACATGATCCTCGGGATGGACGGGGAGCTCCGATTTCACCGTCTGCTTTATGAGATCGATGTATTCCCGGGCACCCTCGGCTGATAGATGGGTTCCATCGCCATCGAACAGGTCGTTCCTGTTTTCACTGTATGCATGCCAGTCGATGAGGCGCGCGTTATCGAAGCGTCGCGTTGCCTCGCGCATCGCATCGTTGGTTGGGTCAACCCATGGCTGCGGGCTGCGCGTTGTCACGAAGGCTCCGATGCGATCGGGTCCGATAAGGCCCATGACCGCATCGATATTCTCAGGGGTGACGAGTCCATTGGTCCCAAGTGCGATTACGACGACGCGCCCCACCTGACCTCTCTCGAGGTACCCGTCCAGGATATCGATGCCGGCTCCGAACTGGCGGTTCTTCATGGCATCGATATGGCCATGGGGAAACGTCTCCTCGAATGCTGGCACCGTGCGCAGCGAGACGGAGTCTCCGATCATCAAGATGTCGAAGGATCCCTTCGGGAAGTCGGCTTGCTGTCCGGGTTCGCTCCCACCGCCGACATCCTGGGCGTCCTGTCCCGATTCAATTAGTTCGGCCCCTTCCTTGCTGAGTGCGGAGGTGTCGGGGACGAGGGCGAGGCAGGCGAGCGAGCACGCTATCAGGAGCGTGCATGTCGCGACGGGCAGGATATGGCGCCGTGCCATGGTTTTCAGCCCTTCCCCCTCGCGAAGCCTCGAGGCGATCTTGCCTACCAGTCCCTTGCGAAACGGCGTCTCGATGAACTTGTAAGACGCTTCGGCGACGGCGAGTACGACTCCGAGCTGGATGAGCGTTGCCCACCATGGGTCGGCGCTGATATCTGCGACGGGATTCATGAGGCTGAGCAGCGGAAAATGCCATAGATAGATGCTGTACGATCGCTGGCCGATCCAGATGAGGGGCTTTGCGGAGAAGAACCTGACGAGCGGGCCGTTCGGTTGCACGCATGCGGCTATGAGCATGAGGGTGAGAAGCGAGCAGAGCAGCATGCCCCCTCGATACGGAAAAGCGCTATAGCCGTTTGTGAGCGAGAACATGAGGACCAGCCCTGCCAGGCCGATGCAGCCGACGAGAGTCATGGCACCGTTCCGCGGCCTCTTGGTCCGGTTCGGTTCAGGGTCGGCGAGGGGTTGCGGCTTCGAACCGTTGGGGGCGATGCCGAGGAACGTGCAAAGCATGCGGGGCCCCATCGAGCGCTCTGGGATGAAGGCGAGCCAGGCGCCGAGAAGCAGCGAGAACATACGCGTGTCGGTGCCGTAGTAGACGCGGCTGGGATCTGTACCGGGGTGATAGAGAATCGCCATGGCCAATGCGGAGAGCGCGGCTGCCGCGATCACGATGCGCCTGATGGATGACCGCTTGATCCGTAAGCGAAGCAGGATAAGGAGGAGGATGGGCCAGAGCAGGTAGAACTGCTCCTCTATGGCAAGTGACCAGAAGTGCGTGAGTGGCGAGGGGTCGCCGAGCGCTGCGAAGTAAGAGGAGTCATGGGCGATCTGCCACCAGTTGTTGAAGAACAGCAGGGATGGAATGATCTCGGGTCGCATCTTGGTGAGCATGACGCGGTTGAAGGCCGCGCAGAGGATGACGACGACGATGATCAGGGCTCCGATGGCGGGGAGCAGCCGCCGCGCCCTGCGTATCCAAAATGACTTGAGATCGATCGTTCCCGAGGTGGAGAACTCTCGTAGGAGTAGTTTTGTGATGATGTATCCGGAGATGACGAAGAACATGGTCACCCCGAGCAGCCCGCCGGACATCCAGGGGGCGCCGAGATGGTAGAGGACGACCGCTATGACCGCCAGCGCCCGTATGCCATCGAGCGCGGGGGTGTAGCGAGCCTTCGCTGTCGCGCCCTCGCTCTCATGGGTTGCATCGACTTGTGCCGGCTGGTGGAATCCGTCCATAGCGTCCTGATCGGTCGGAGGGGATTAGAACTTCACGTTGGGGACGGACCGCGCCCCGTCTTCCGCCTCGAAGCCCGTGCGCTCCTTGAATTGGAAGATGCCGGCGAAGATGTTGCCCGGGAAGGTCTGAATGGCGTTGTTGTACCGCAAGACGCAATCGTTGTAGCTCTGGCGCGCATAGGAGACCTTGTTCTCAGTGTCTTCAAGCGTTCCCTGCAATTGGCTGAAGTTGGCGTTCGCCTTGAGGTCGGGATATGCCTCGGCGACCGCGAGCAGCTGGCGGAGCGCGCCGGTGAGGACGTTGTCGGCGGCGATCTTCTCATCGGGCGTGGCGGCGGAGACGGCGGCGTTGCGCGCGGAGGTGACAGCGTCGAGGGTCTCCTTTTCGTGGGAGGCGTAGCCCTTGACCGTCTCAACGAGGTTGGGAATAAGGTCGTTGCGGCGTTGGAGCTGCGTGTCGATGTTCTGCCATGCGTTGTCGATGCGATTGCGCAGCGTGACCATGTTGTTGTAGATGCCGGCCACGGCGATGAACAGCGCGACGACGATGATTATGCCGATGATGTAGGAAAGCATGGGGACCCCTGTCCTTGACGTGGGGGCGAGGCATGGCGACGCCCTTGAATTACGCCAAGTATACCCGTCCCGGGCGAGTGGGCATTCCGTGCTCGAAACCATGCGCGGACGACACATTCGCTCATGGTTTCGATAGCTATAAGACATGTGTATACTAATTTACAGACCAAACGATTCGGAACGATAGCTGTACAGGCGCTTATTGGAGTTGGGGGATGGAATGGACCTGCGAGTAAAGAAGACCTATCGCGCGCTGACGAGCGCATGCACTAAATTGCTGATGGAGCGACGCTTCGAGGAGATCTCGGTCGCGCTTCTGTGCGAGGAGGCGATGATTCGCAGGACCACGTTCTACAAGCATTTTGCCGACAAGGGGGACTTCTTCTCGTTCTACGTTGAGAAGCTGCGCGACGAGATGATCGAGCGCGGCCGGACCATGGTCGCCGCCGATGAGGGCGGCGCGCAGCCCGCAAGCGTCGAGCGCACCGCGATCCTATATCAGCTGGCGAGTTACCTGCTCGAGCACGAGCAGCTTATGGACAACATCTTCTCGAGCTCGATGTCCGGGATGATGATCGAGGTCGTGTGCGATAAGACCGCGGAGTCGTTCCGCGCCCGCGCCTTGCGCGATCTTGATGATCCCGCCCGCGAGCCAGATGATCTGCGCCTACGCTGCGAGTTCGCCGCCGGCGGCGTGATGCGCGGCCTGCTGTTGTGGTGGGGGGATCCGAGCCGCCGCGAAGACACCGACGAGTTCGTGCGCTTGGCGGGCGATTTGGCGAGCAGGGTGCTGGACTGAGAGGGGCGGCTCGCGGCGCCTGTTTTCCATGCGCGGTGGCGGCCGCGAATAAAAAAGCGAGCCGAAGGGCTCGCCTGCACATCGGATATGGCGGAGAGAGGGGGATTCGAACCCCCGGAACGCTCGCGCGCCCAACGGTTTTCAAGACCGCCGCATTCAACCGCTCTGCCATCTCTCCACGGTTGCTAATGATAGCATCGAATCCGTTTGATTTGCGGGAGGCGAATGATGGCTGACGCGAGCCATGAGGCATTCATCACAGACGAGCAGGCCATGCGCATCGCTTTGGAGGAGGCGGCTGCGGCGGCGCGAGAGGGGGAGGTCCCGATAGGCGCGGTCGTCGTCTATCGCGGCGAGGTCATCGCCCGCGCGCATAACGCGCGGGAGCGAGACGAGGACCCCTCCGCCCATGCGGAGTTCATGGCCATGATCGAGGCCTCGCGGCGTCTGGGGAGGTGGCGGCTTTCGGGTTGCACGGTCTACGTGACGCTGGAACCCTGTCCCATGTGCGCGGGCCTCATGGTGAACTCGAGAATCGACCGCTGCGTGTACGGCGCCCGCGACGCCAAGGGCGGCGCCCTCGGATCGCTGTACGACCTATCCAGGGACGGGCTGTTGAACCATGCGTTTCCCGTCACGGAGGGGGTGCTTGCGGACGAGTGCGCGTCCGTATTGCGGGACTTCTTCGCCGCTCGCCGCAGGACTTCCGATCCGGAGCACGATAGGAAGAGGGACCTCTCGGACCATCTCCTTGGAGGACGGGGAGCCTCGGATGCTCGTCGCCCGCTGCGGGTGCTGCTCGCTGTCGATTCGTATAAGGGCTCGGCATCGAGCGAGCAGGTGGAGGCATGGATCGCCGAGGGCGTTCGACGGGTTGATCCGGCGGCGCAGATCGATGCCATCCCGTTGGCGGACGGCGGCGAGGGGACGGTCATGGCCATGGCGGCGGCCCTTGACGGCGAGATGCGCTCGGTGTCGGTCTCCGGCCCCTTGGGGGAATCGGTCGATGCCGAGTATCTTCTGACGGCCGACGGAACCGCGGTGATAGAGATGTCTGCCGCCGCGGGCATGCATCTATCGGACGGCGCGTACGAGACCGCGATCGCGGCGTCGACCTTCGGCGTCGGCGAGATGGTGCTCGACGCCGTCCGCGCGGGCGCACGGAAGGTGTGCGTCGGCCTGGGGGGCAGCGCGACGACGGATGGCGGCGCCGGGTTCCTGCGGGCGCTCGGCGCCTTGCTGCTCGACGAGACCGGGGTCCCGGTGCGCCCGGGTCTGGCCGGCCTCGCGGAGCTGGCCTCGATCGACTTGTCGGCTGCAATCGAGCAGGTCGGGGGAATCGAGCTGGTGGCATGGACCGATGTCGACAACCCGCTCGTGGGCGCGCGTGGAGCGGTTCGGGTCTTCGGTCCCCAGAAGGGCCTCGTCGACCTGCCCACCCCGCGCGCCGATGTCCCGACGCTGCACGATGCGCTCGACCGCCGCATGGTTTCATACGCGGGCTTGCTCGACGAGGCCCGCGCTCGCGCCGGCATCAGCGGGGCCGGGAGACGCTTTCGCTCGGTCGCGGGCGTTCCCGGCGCCGGCGCGGCGGGGGGTCTTGGGGCGGCGTTGCTGTCGATCGGCGCCCGGCTCGCGTCGGGCGTGTCGGCCCTGCTCGATGCGACCGCCTTTGACGAGCGCGCCGCTCGCGCCGACCTCGTCATCACG